>JBCBXA010000058.1:0-17080 GCA_039816825.1 Pseudomonadota bacterium
CCATCGCCTTCGCTCCTCGCCACCGGGCAAATTGACTCCCACCAATGCAAACAGATTAATGGGTCCTGACCCTAGCTCTTTCTGCGTGCCGAAAACGGCGAGCTCGTTTCCCATTCCCAGCTATATTGCAGCTGCATCTGGCGTGCCCGGGTGAAGCGGAAGCCCAGAAATCCGATGATGGCGAGCACGATCCAGTCCACCAGCAAAAACTGGAAGCTTAGAAGTGTGCCTTCAAATAGGGCAAAGTGCATAAACCGTGTGGCCGCGGCCAGCAGCACTGAATAGGCGAACATCTGCCAAAGTGGACGCCACGTGCTGGCGATGGCCCGGCCCGTCATCCAAGAGATGCCACCCGCGACAACGCCGGTTAGGAAGAAGAACACCCAGAAGCTGTTTTCCCAGATCAGGCCCATATCAGTGCCCTCCTTCAAGGTAGGCGGCGCGGACTTCCGGCGCGTTGAGGAGTTCCTGACCGGTACCCGTCATAGTGATGCGACCGTTGACCAGAACGTAGCCACGGTGAGCGACCTGCAGCGCCATGTTGGCGTTCTGCTCCACAAGCAGGACGGTCAGGCCCTCATTCTTGTTGAGGTCTGAAATCGTATCGAAAATCTGACGAACGATGATGGGTGCCAAGCCAAGGCTCGGCTCGTCGAGCAGCAGCAGGCGAGGTCGGCTCATCAGTGCCCGCGCGATGGCCAGCATCTGCTGCTCACCACCGGACAAGGTGCCGCCGCGCTGTGATTGGCGTTCCTTAAGGCGGGGGAAATAGCCGAACACTTTCTCAAGATCTTCGTCCAGATGATCGAGGCCAATCACAGAGGCTCCCATCATCAGGTTTTCAAGCACCGTCATGCGCGGAAAGATGCGACGGCCCTCCGGAGACTGCGCAATGCTCTTGCGCATGATTTCATGGGTCGGCATCGCCTCAATACGCTCACCGGCATAGGTGATGGTGCCAGTGCGGGCCTGCGGGTTGCCGCAGATCGTCATCATCAGGGTGGATTTACCAGCACCGTTGGCGCCGATCAGCGTGACGACTTCGCCTTCGTTGACGTGCACATCCACGCCGCGCAGAGCGATGATGCGGCCATAATAGGTCTCAACACCTTCAATCTTCAGGAGCGGTTCGGTCATTTCTTCGCTCCCTTAGCGGCGGGTTTCGGCTTTCCCTTGTAGGCAAGATCATGGGCCTGCCGCGTCCATTCCTCCCGGTCGATCCGGCCTGGAAACGCCAGGAATGTACCAACCCATGCGATCTGTGGACGATCCCATTTGGCGATCTGGTCAAAATGGTAGACGCCCAATTCGTTGAGCTTCTTCTCATTGACCGGGCCAATACCCTTCACTTCCTTCAGATCGTCGGCGCCTGCCTTGCGGGGCTTGGGCAGGCCGACCGGCTTCTTGCCAACGGCATTCGCCTTGTCGAATGCTGAGGCACCCTTCGGCAGAGCGGCCAGCTTCTCATCGATTTCAGCTTGCTCTTTCTTGAGCTGGGCTGCAGTCGGTTTCTTTGGCTTAGTCGGCTTTGCCGGAGCAGCCGCCGCCTTCTTGCTGGAAGTCTTGGCGGCCGCTGGCCTTGCAGTCGCCGGTTTTTTCGCTGCTGGCTTTTTGGCAGCGGCCGGTTTGGCCTTCGCGGGCGCCTTCTTGGCAGCGGGCTTGGACTTTACCTTCGGTTCCGGTGCCGCCTCACTTGCTTGGGTCAGCGTCGCAGCTTCGTCTTCGTCCACACCCAGATAGGCCGCAATAACTTTCGGGTCGTTCCGAACGGCTTCGGGACCGTCATCGGCAATCTTCTGACCATAGTCGAGGACGACCACATGGTCTGATATACCCATGACGACACTCATATCGTGCTCGATGAGCAGCACGGAGGTGCCGTATTCCTTGCCGATGAAAAGAAGCAGCTTGTTGAGATCGGCGCTTTCCTTGGCGTTCAGGCCAGCGGCCGGTTCGTCAAGGCACAGAAGCCGAGGCTCCGTGCACATGGCGCGGGCAATTTCGAGGCGGCGTTGGTCGCCATATGGCAGGTCGGCAGCCGGATCGTCAGCGCGATCGGTGAGCCCGGTTTTCTCAAGCCAGAATTTAGCGCGCTCGAGAGCGTAGGCTTGACCCTCTCGGTAGGAGCGCAGATTGAACAGCCCCGCAATCGAATAGGCCGATGACACCATGAGCGGGTTGTGTTGTGCCACCATCAGATTTTCGAGGACCGTCATTCCACCGAACAGGCGGATGTTCTGGAACGTTCTTGCCACCTTCGCGTCGCGCGCGATTTCAAAGTCGGGCATGCGCTCAAGAAGGAACAGCGCCGCGCCGGCATCGTCGTGCCGTTTACCGGTTTCCGTCAGCGCGTCGATCTTGGACAGAGCCTCTGGCTCATGGGCAAAGGCGATGCGGCCTTCGGTGGGTTTGTAGAACCCCGTGATGCAGTTGAAGACGGTCGTCTTGCCCGCACCGTTGGGGCCGATGAGCGCCGTGATGTCGCCCTTATAGGCCTCAAAGGACAGATCATCGATGGCGACGAGCCCGCCAAAGCGCATGGTCAAATGCTCCACTTTCAGGAGCGGTGTGCCGGTCATGCCGGCGCGAGAGACTTGAAGCTGTTCCATCTTAGTGGCCCTCGCCCTGAGCAACGAGGTCGGCAGACACCGCCTTGCGCCGTTTGAGGAAGATGGACGGGTTGCGCGTCGACACCAGGCCGCGCGGCTTCCAGACCATGATGAGCACCATACCAAGGCCGAAGATCAGCATTCGGTATTCCTCGAGATTTCGGAACACCTCAGTGCCGCCGATCAGCACGATGGCCGCAATCACAATGCCCACCTGCGAGCCCAGCCCGCCGAGCACGACGATGGCCAGAATGATCGCGCTCTCAATAAACGTGAAGCTTTCGGGCGAGATGAAGCCCTGGCGTGAAGCGAAGAACGAGCCCGCAAAGCCGCCAAACATGGCGCCAATGGCGAAGGCCGACAGCTTTGTGTTGGTTGTGTTGATGCCCAGCGAGCGGCAGGCGATCTCGTCTTCCCGCAGCGCTTCCCAAGCCCGGCCCAGCGGAAGCTTGCGCATGCGCAGTGTGAACCAGTTGGTCAGCAGCGCGAGCGCGAGGATCAGGAAGTACAGGAAGATGACACGGTGCAGCGACGAGAAGTCGAGGCCAAACATGGCTGCAAAGCCTTCGTCGCCGCGCTTGAACTCTGCGATGCCAAAGAACGATGGGCGTGGGATGCGGCTGATGCCGTCCGGACCACCGGTGAACTCGTACCAGTTCAGCAGCACGACACGAATGATCTCGCCAAAGGCCAGCGTCACGATGGCGAGATAGTCCCCGCGTAAACGCAAGACCGGGAAGCCTAGGATGATGCCCCAGAAGGCGGCAAGGATGCCGGCGAGGGGCAGGCAGATCCAGAATGACAGGCCAAACGTGGTGGCCAGCAGCGCGTAGGAGTAAGCCCCCACGGCGTAGAAGGCCACATAGCCAAGATCGAGCAGACCGGCGAGACCAACCACGATGTTCAGACCCCAGCCCAGCATCACATAGATCAGAACAACCGTCGCGATATCGACCCAGTAGCGTGCTTGGCTCGGCGCAAACACCTGCAGCAGGAACGGCAGGCTGAACGCCAGCACAAGCATGACAACGCCGAACGCTTTGCCTGCACCACCGGCTCCGGCCTTCGACAGCGCGTTCAGGCCGCTGTCGAGGATGCCGGTGACTTTCCGATCCCGCGACCAGAAGAAGTAGGAGAACGCAAAGCGGCCAGCGGCAACAATGGCGGCTATTTCCAGCACCGCCAGCCAGCGCATGGTCAGCGCCACACCGCCGGGCGCGATGTCGGTTTTCACTCCCACCAGGAAGAAGGCCATCGCGGCGGCGATCAGACCGGCTGCCGCTGCTTCCTTGAGCGATGAAACGAGGACGGAATCCCTTTGCGGGGCCCCGATATCGGCTGGGTTAGCAGCTGTCATGGATCAGACCTTCTCGACTTCTGGCTTGCCCAGCAGGCCGGACGGCATGAAAATCAGGACGATGGCCAGGATCGAGAAGGCTGCCACGTCTTTGTATTCGACGGAGAAATAACCCGACCAGAAGGTCTCGATAAGCCCGATCAGGAGGCCGCCCAACATGGCACCCGGCAATGAGCCGATGCCGCCCAGCACGGCAGCCGTGAAGGCTTTCACGCCTGCGAGGAAGCCGATGTAGAAGTCGACAACGCCATAGTAGAGAAGGAACATCACGCCTGCGACGGAAGCGAGAGCCGCGCCCATGATGAACGTCAGTGAGATCGTACGGTCAACGTTCACACCCAGAAGCGCGGCCATCTTGGTGTCTTGTTCGCAAGCGCGCTGAGCGCGGCCAAGCGAGGTTTTGTTGATGAGCAAAGTGAAACCCGCCATCAGGGCGACGGTGATCATGATGATCAACACCTGCATGTTCGACATGTAGGCGACGAACCCCGTCTCCGGATTCTCCATCACGTTGGTGCCGCCGGTCACGATGGGCTGGATCGACTTGTTGCGTGCTCCCTGGCTGATCTGCACGAAGTTCTGCAGCACGATGGACATGCCGATTGCGGTGATCAGCGGTGCCAGGCGGAAGGATCCGCGCAGCGGCCGGTAGGCTATCCGTTCAACAGCCCAGCCCCACACAGCCGTAAAGATCATGGCGATCAGGAGCACGAGTAACAGCGCCAGTATGAGGGTCAGCGTGCCGGTGGCAGCGGTGAGACCCAACGCAACGATACAGATGATCGCTATGAACGCGCCGACCATGAAGATATCGCCATGGGCGAAGTTGATCATGCCGATGATGCCGTAAACCATCGTGTAGCCAATGGCGATCAGTCCGTAGATCGAGCCGAGTGTCACCCCGTTGATCAACTGTTGAACAAAATATTCCACGCGCCGTGCCTCGCTGGATTGTTTGGAAGAACCCCGATCTGAAGACCCCCGCCTTCAATCACCCGCCGTCATTGCACAATCAAAGCGGCAAATTCAACTGAAAGGCTGGTTAGGCCACAGGCAGTTCGAGCAAGCGCTCAACATTCAGGCACATTGACCGAGATGTTGGCAGTTCCGCCGCTTCGATGGGCGGCAACATTGGTGGCCAAGCCGCCCTGACTGGTTTCCTTGTAACGGCTGTCCATGTCAGCGCCCACCTGGCGCATCGTTTCGACGCAAACATCCAGCGGCACAAAGTGTGTACCGTCTCCACGCAGCGCCAGTGTAGCAGCCGATACGGCCTTGATAGCCCCCATCGCATTGCGTTCGATGCAGGGCACTTGAACCAAACCGCCCACCGGGTCGCAGGTCATGCCCAAATGATGTTCGAGTGCGATTTCAGCCGCGTTCTCTATCTGCATAGGCGTTCCTCCGAGAGCCGCAGCCAGCCCGGCCGCAGCCATCGCTGAGGCTGAGCCCACCTCGCCCTGACAGCCGACCTCAGCGCCGGATATGGAGGCGTTGGTCTTGATGATGCCTCCGATGGCCGCAGCCGTGAGGATGAAGTCCTCACACTTTTGAGGCGTCGCATCAGCGTGGAACTGGCGGTAGTATTTAAGAACAGCGGGAAGGGTTCCCGCTGCGCCATTGGTCGGTGCCGTCACAATCCTGCCGCCGGCCGCGTTCTCTTCGTTGACCGCCATGGCATAGACCGAAAGCCACTCGCTGGCTTCCTGCGGGTTGAACGTATTGAGTTTTCGTTCTTCCAGCAGCTTGTCGTGGATCGCTTTGGCGCGCCGCTTGACTGACAGTCCGCCCGGCAACTCCCCATCCTGCGAGAGGCCGCGCTCAATGGAGGCATCCATAGCTTCCACCAGCGCCGACACTTTTTGTCGAACATCCTCAGGCGGGCGTTCCACTGTCTCATTGGCCCGCTTCATGTCCGCAATGGAGCGACCGCTTTCTGCGGCCATTTTGAGCATCTGATCTGCGTTGCGGAATGGATGAGGCACATGGGCTTCTACCCCGTCATTCCCGGCGAGATGCCGCTGCATCTCTTGATCATCGAGCACGAAGCCGCCGCCGACCGAATAGTAGGCCGTGCGCAGGACAGTCCGGCCCGTCGCATCCATGGCTTCACAGATCATGGTGTTGGCGTGTTCCGGCGTCGGCGTCTCAATGTCGAACACCAGATCCCGCCGCGGATCAAAGGCGTATTCAGGCCCGCCGGGAAAACCCACTTTCCGGCTTTTCATGGCCTTCTCCACCAGAGCATCGAATGCATCGGGATTGGCCGTTTCCGGTTCTACGCCGCTTAGCCCCAATATCACCGCACGGTCCGTCGCATGTCCGATGCCAGTGAAGGCCAGCGATCCCAGCAGGCTGACGCGCAAAGCGGACACACGGGTCCCTTCGGGCCGTGGCCAGTCGCCATTCTCGACGGCATGGATAAACCGTCGACACGCGGCCATCGGCCCAATTGTGTGGGAGGATGAAGGCCCGATGCCGATTTTGAAGATATCGAACGTGCTGAGAAACATGGACCAAACCTGATGCCTTGACGCGCTGATCGCCGATCTGATTGCGACAGTCTTTGCCGTGGCCAAATGGGTCGAACAGATCACTTATCCAGCGATTTCACGAAGGCAGTTGCCGATCATGTTCAAAAGCGCCAAGCTGGAACGGCTCAAGGGTCAGGCTCGGGGAGGGGTCCATGGTCATTTTGCAGGTGCCGCTGGCGTTGCTGAGCGCGTTCAATTCCATCGTGCTCGCGATTGGTCGCCAGATTGGCTGGATCGCGCTTGGGCTCATGGTGTTTGTCATCCTGCTGCAAGTGGTGATGCGCTACATCTTCAACGCCGCGCTGCCCTGGCCCGACGAGGCCGCGCGTTTCCTGATGCTCTGGATGACGGGCCTTGTGGCTCCATCGGCCTATCGCTGGGGTGGGTTCGTCGCCATCGACATGATCCCCGATATGCTCCCCGGTACGGTGGCGAAGGTCCTGCTCCTGCTCCTCACGTTCCTCGCAACTCTTATTCTGATCGTCGCCATCGGCTTTGGCTGGTCCCACACATTCGGGTTTGGCGGCAACTTCAATTCCGGCTCGTTGCGCATTCCGTTGGACTGGTTCGGCGGCGAGAATATCCGGGTAAAACTCCGCTACATGTATGCGTCCTTCCTGACCTGCATGATCCTGCTGCTGTTTGTGAACGTAGAACTGATCCTTCGTCAGATCGTGCTGCTGCTCCGGCCTGATACAGAACTGCCGGACGATGGTGCCGGCAAATATCTCGCTGCAACCTCCGGCCCGGACACGGTCGGCGGCAGCGTGCGCGTCGATTGATCGGGGGAGTTTGAACGATGCTGGTCTGGTTCCTTCCTCTCTTCCTCGTCCTCCTCATGGTGGGGATGCCTGTCTTCTTCGCGCTTTTGTTCGCGCCTGGTGCTCTCCTTTGGCTCAACGGGCAGGAGCGCGACGTCGCGCTTCTCTATCGCAACGTCTACAACGGGATGGACAGCTTCCCACTGATGGCGCTGCCCTTCTTCATGCTGGCGGGCGAATTGATGAACCGCGGCGGCATCACAACGCGTCTGGTTGAGTTCAGCCAGGCGCTCATGGGCCACCTTCGCGGTGGCTTGGCGCAGGTGAACATCCTGTCGTCGATCCTGTTTGCTGGCCTCTCGGGTTCTGCGGTTGCGGACACGTCCGCGCTCGGCTCGACGCTGATCCCGGCCATGGAGAAGAATGGCTACAGCCGCAAGTTTGCGGCCGCCATCACCGCGGCATCCTCGGTTATTGGGCCCATCATTCCGCCATCCGGCATTATGATTATTTATGCCTACGTGATGGGTGAGAGCGTGGCCGCTCTCTTCCTCGCCGGGATTGTGCCCGGTGTGCTGGTGGGCGTTGGCCTCATGATCATGGTCCGCCTGATGGCGGACAAGTATGATCTGCCGAAGGCCGAGCGGATCGTGAACAAGGGTCAGACCATCACCAAGCGTGAGGACTGGATCTCCAAAGTTCTCCTTCGCATCAATCTCGGCGGTGTGCTGTATGCGCTCTACAGTCTGATTTCCGGGAGCCTTACTCTGCCCGCCGTGAACGGCCTGGTCGTTTTTGCAGTGCTGCTGGTTCTGGCCCACTTCATCATCGCAAGCCTTCGGGGCCAGGTGAGCGAAGACTTCCGGCTCGTGACCAAGAAAGCCGTGGCGCCGCTCCAAACACCGATCATCATCCTCGGCGGTATCCTTGTTGGTGTCTTCACCCCAACAGAGGCTTCTGCCATCGCCGTTGCCTATGCACTGGTAATCTCGTTTTTTGTTCTGCGCTCCATGAAGCTGTCGGATCTGCCCGGAATTCTGACGAAGTCTGCCATTGGGTCCGCCACCGTGCTTTTGCTGGTGGGCGCGGCTGTGGCGTTCAAGACCGTTGTCAGCCTGTCCCACGCGCCGGAGACGCTGGCGGAATATATGCTGGGCCTCGCGTCCGATCCGCTTCTTCTGCTGTTCCTGATCAACATCCTGCTGTTCATCGTCGGTATGTTCCTGGACGCTGGACCCGCGATCATCATTCTAGGGCCCATCCTTGGGCCGATCTTCCTGGATATGGGCGTCCATCCGGTCCACTTCGCCATCATCATGAGCGTCAACTTGACGGTGGGGCTGGCGACGCCGCCCATGGGACTTGTCCTGTTCGTGGCCTCGTCCGTTTCGGGCGAGCGGGTGGAAGCCATATCGAAGGCCATCCTGCCATTCCTCGCGGTGGAAGTGGTTGTGATCTTCCTGATCACCTACTTCCCCGCCATTTCGCTGGCCGTGCCAGATTATTTCGGCTTTGTGCGCGACGTCGATCTGCAGGGGCCACTGCTCAATCGTATTTTCGGCGGCTGACACACCGCTTTTATAACCTGGCTTTGGGCCAGACTTTTTGGCCCTGCAAGGGTGCGACCTGTTGACTTGTCGCACCCCTGCGGGCCACGCTCGAACTTCAGCAACTGGGAGGACTGAATGACCCTGAAATCACTTCTGAAAACGGCCAGCGCCGCAGCGCTGTCGGTTGGCTTGGGTGTTGCCGCATTCACTGGCGCAACCTTCACCGACGCATCGCTGACCGAGGCGAAAGCTGCAGCCCATGAGGCCAAGTTCAAGCTTCGCGCAACGGCCAACTCCAACGAGAATGACGAAGACTATGATGGTCTGATCGTCTTCAAGGACTTTGTGGAAGCGGCGTCCAACGGTGCCATCGAAGTTGAACTCTTCATCGGCACGCAGCTCTGCTCCAACGGCGCTGAGTGCCTGCAGGGCGTGGCCGACGGCTCGATCGACATCTACATTTCCACGTCGGGTGGTGCGGCTGGCATCTTCCCATATGTGCAGGTGCTCGATCTGCCATACGTCCTCCGCGACGACATCATTGCTGAGGAAGTTCTGACGTCAGGCACGTTCACCCGCGCCATGCGCGAGCAGATGCTGGCGGATTCTGACAACAAGATCCGTCTGATGACCATCGGCAACACGGGCGGCTGGCGCAACTTCGCCAACACGCAGCGTGACATCAAGGTTCCATCGGACATGGATGGCCTGAAGATCCGCACCGTGGTGGCCGACCTGCCTCAGGAGCTTGTGAAAGCCCTTGGCGCGTCGCCAACGCCTATCCCCTGGCCAGAGCTCTTTACTTCGTTCCAGACGGGCGTTGTTGAAGGTTCCAAGAACGGCATCACCGACATCATGGGTATGAAGTTCCCGGATGCTGGTCTGCAATATGTCACGCTCGACCGCCACGCCTACATGGGCGCTCTGTGGTATATGAGCAATGACCGCTTCATGGAGATGGATGAAGGTCTGCGTAAGGTCGTCGTCGATGGTTTTGCCCAGCTTCAGCAGGCAACTTTCGCATCGCCAAAGCGCAAGTCCATCGACGCCTATGCTGCTTTCCGCGACGGTGGTGGTTCGCTCTACGTACCAACACCTGAAGAGAAAGCCATGTTCCAGGAAGCGGCTGCTCCCGTGTTCGACTGGTTCAAAGCCAATGTCGACAATGGCGAGAAGTTCTTCGACATTCTGTCGTCTGAAGCCAAGAAGGCTGAAGCTGCAGCAGACGAAGCTTACGCAGCTGATATCAACTAAGTTTGGTTGACATATGTGACCGAAAGGGCCGCCCAACCGGGCGGCCCTTTTCATTTAGCCCGTGACCATCGGAGCGTCAGCTGGCAACCAGATTGCGCAACTTCTCCACGATCACGCCCGGGTTTTCCTGAAAGGCAATCGTGCCCTCAAAATTACCATCCTCGTCGAACAGATATGTCGATGAGGAGTGATCGTAGAGAACGAAGCCATCTTCATTGACCACGCGCTGGTAGAAGAGCCGGTACTGCTTGGCGGCAGCCGCGATCTGCTCCTTGCTTCCCGTGAAGCCGCGAATGCGTGCAGGTGACTGGAAGAAATCGAGATACTCTGCCAAAAATTCGGGTGTGTCGCGCTCATGGTCCACGGACACGAACACGATGTCCAACTCAGATGCCTCCTGCTCCGGCATGGTGGAGAGCGCGGCGGTCAATTCCTGCATTGTAACGGGGCATACGTCAGGGCAATTGCTGTAGCCAAAGAAGATGGCGTGCTTCCGGCCCAGAAGATCTTTCTCCGTCACCGTCTCGCCTTTGGTGTTCACCAGCTCGAACGGGCCGCCGATGGAGGGAAGGTTAGAGCCTGTGGCGCGCTCAAGCTTCAGCGCCTGGCCTGCGCCTCCGCTCTGGTTCAATCCCATGTAGCCGACACCGACGCCGACGGCGGCCACGGCAACTGCGCCCCACAGGGCGTAACGAATGGCTCTGATATTCACAGCGACCTCCATTGTCCGTTGAGCAACAGATAGTCAATCCGCGCCCAAACGCCATGCGACGGGGCATCGCTCTCGATCAAATTTGTGCGCGCTATTTGCGGTTCGGATACATCCACGGCCGGTAGTCGCGCACCATCACATGGGCACGCGCGATCTCTTCAGGCGTCATTTTCTTGACGACTTCCTCAAGGCTGATTGCCGCGTCCGGGTCTCCGCCAATGGCCGACAGGGTGTACCACATATAGGCGCGCACAAGGTCTGGTGCCGGCATCCCGCGTCCGATCTCATAGTACCAGCCTATGCCGGATTGCGCCCCAGGATGCCCCTTGAGGGATGACCGCAAATACCATTCGAAGGCGCGCTCATCATCTTGCGGCAGGCCGCCAAGACCCATGGCGAAGAAGACGCCAATGAACTCCTCAGCGTCCGCATTGCCGGACTCTGCGGACTTCATGAGATGGGGCAAGGCCTTCTCAAATTCGCGATTGTCCATGTGACGCTTGGCTTCCTTCATACCGGCAAAGGCAGAAGGCGAGTTCAGTAGGGCGAAGGTGACGAAGAGCGCAGCAAACCACTTTTGCATCGGTGAAACCTGATCTAGCATCTGGAGCTATCAACCAATCACAGGGGAGAGTGCGTTGGAAGATCGAAGCCACCGAACTGCGTTCAAAACTGTCATTCAATTCGCCGCAGTCGCCCTGGGGCTTATGGCTTGGCCTTCGGGCTACGTGCAAGCCGTGGGCATTGAGGTGGCGAGCCCATGGGACAGTGCTAATGGGAAGCATGTGAGCTTTCCCGAGGTGAAAGAACCCCTGGCGGCGTTGGGCCAGAAGCTGTTTTACGATCCGATCCTTTCCGGCAACAAAAACATCTCCTGCGGGACCTGCCACAATCACGATCTGGCCAGCGCGGACGGCCAGTCCCTGGGTGTCGGCGAAGGCGGCGAGGGTTTAGGGAAAGACCGGGTGTTCAGGCCCGGCCTCCACATGGCGCGCGTTCCGCGGAGTGCGCCCAGCCTGTTCAATCTGGGTGCGGACGGCGTCAAGCGGCTGTTCCACGACGGACGGCTGGAGATCGATGATTTCTATGCCAATGGCTTTGTATCTCCTGCGACCGATGATCTGCCGACGGGGCTGACCAGTCTCACGGCTGCGCAAGCCATGTTCCCGGTGACATCCTTCACGGAGATGGCTGGCGACCCGGAAGAGAATGAGGTCGCCGCCGCCAGCCTTGACGACATGACCGATGGCGAGATGGGCGAAGTCTGGCGCTTGCTGACCGCGCGGATCGTCGCCATCGACGCCTACGAACCTGCCATTGCCGACGCTTATCCTGATCTTGACCTCAAGGATCTGACCTACGTCCACCTCGCCAATGCTATCGGCGAGTTCATCAATGGCGAGTGGCGAACGGTGGACTCACCTTTTGATCGCGACGAACTCAGTGCCGAAGCCAGAATCGGTCGTGACCTCTTTTTCGGTCGTGCAAATTGCTCTTCCTGCCACTCAGGCGCGCTGTTTACGGATCAGGAGTTCCACGCCCTCGGCATTCCACCCATTGGTCCCGGCGCACAGCGCAAGTTTGAACAGGTGACCCGTGATGTCGGGCGCATGCGCTTCACCAACGATCTTGCGGACGCCTATGCGTTCCGGACACCGAGCTTGCGAAATGTCGCCCTGACGGCCCCCTACGGCCACAATGGTGCTTATGCTACGCTAGAGGGCATAATTCGCCACCACGCGCGCCCTGTGGAAATGCTGGCGGCGTGGACCTCGGACGAGGTTCGCCTGCCGGAAGTGAATGGCCTCATTCGGAGCGACTATGCTGTTCTCGACAATGAGCGAGAGATGGCGCGCCTTCAGGCGGCGATCACCATCGAGCCAATGGACCTGTCGGATGAAGACATCGACGCTCTGGTGGCTTTTCTTGAAACCTTGACGGATGAGGACGGCGTCAACGGCCGACTGGGCAAACCGGACACGGTGCCCAGCGGTTTGCCCGTGGACTGAACAACGGCCCGTGCACTGAACAAGGGTTGATGACATCCAGCGCCTTCGGCAGTAGTGAGCGCCTATGACGACTGTTCTTCATGTCGGTGTCGCGGTGGTGGATTTTCTGCTGACGGTCGAGACCTTCCCCCAAGCTCCAGAAAAGTATCGGGCCCGAGATGGGCTGGTTACAGGCGGCGGCAATGCGGCCAACGCTGCTGCGGCCGTCGCGCGCCTCGGCGGTAGTGCCCTTCTGGCCGCGCGTACGGGCGATGACATGATCGCCGATCTCGTGCTCTCCAGCCTCACCCAGGACGGCGTGAGCGCGCAGCACGTGCGCAGGTTTGCCGGATGTCGAGGCAGCTTCTCTTCTGTGCTGGTCGACGCTGAAGGCGAGCGCCAGATCGTGAACTTCCGCGACCCCGGACTGCCCACCAATGCAGATTGGATCTCAGATTTGCCGATGGTGGGCGTCGGCGCTGTCCTTACGGATACCAGATGGCCGGAGGGTGCTCTGGCCGCCATGGAACTGGCAGCGAAGGCTGGTGTTCCCGGTGTTATTGACGGAGAGCAGCCGATTGAGGGTTGCGGGGACGCCCTGCGAGCGGCGTCTCATTGCGCTTTCTCTGAACAGGGACTACGGGATTTCACCAATGGCGATCTCGCTGCGGCGCAAAACCTCTGTGGTGGTTTTGTGGCTGTGACCAAAGGCGCTGAGGGCACCTTTTGGGCGGATGGTTCGGGCGAGACGTCAACAAATGGTCATGTGCCTTCCGTTGAAGTGCAGGCTATTGAAACCTTGGGAGCAGGAGACGTTTGGCATGGTGCCTTCACGCTTGCTCTTGCGCGCGGGGATCACGAGGCGCAAGCCATGACCTACGCGAATCGCGCGGCTTCTTTGAAGTGCACGCGTTCCGGTGGTCGGGCGTCATATCCCACAGCCGCCGAACTGAAGAACTGGAAACCGGAGGCAGATCGCCATGGGTGACATGACACGTATCAGCGCGGGCAAGTATTTTGGCTTGCGGCGAATGGCCGATGCCAATGGTCTCTTCAAGATGACGGCAGTCGATCAGCGTCCGCCTATCAAAAACCCGATTGCCGAGCATTACGGCCAGGCGAAAGCGCCTTGGCAGGATGTGGCCGACTTCAAGAAGATGCTGGTTGAAGAGTTACAGGGCGAGAGCACCGCTATGCTGCTCGATCCGCACTATGCCGTGCCAAACGCGATCGAGATTTTCGATCCGACCAAGGGTCTGATCGTCACCCTGGAAGACAGCCTGTTCGAAGAGACCGATGAAGGCCGTATCTCGGCAGAGATCGACAATTGGTCGGTTGAGAAGATCAAGCGCATGGGCGGCGATGCCGTGAAGGTTCTGGCCTGGTACAGGCCGGATGCAGGTGCGGCGGTGAACCGGAAGCAGCAAGACTTCACCAAACGGATCGGCGAAGCCTGCGCCAAATATGACATTCCGTTTCTGTTCGAGCTTTTGGTCTATCCGCTGGCAGCAGATGCCCATCAGACCACCGACTATATCGAGATGCGTGGCAAGAAGGCCGACGATGTTCTGAGATCCGTCGAGGAGTTCGCCAAGCCAGACTATGGCGTGGATGTCTTCAAGCTGGAAAGCCCGATCAACGCTTCCGATGTGCCCGGCACCGATGGAGACGGTGCTGACGAGGTGCAGGCGATCTTTGATGAAATGGGCCGACTGGCCGGTCGCCCTTGGGTGATGTTGTCGGCAGGCGCGGTCAAGCCGGAGTTCCGTAAGGTGCTTACCCACGCCTACAAGGCGGGCGCATCTGGCTATCTGGCCGGTCGCGCCATCTGGCTGGACGCTTTCCAGCATTTCCCGGATTGGGATGCTATCAGATCCGGCCTTCAATCGGATTCAGTTCCGTATATGACGGATCTGAATGCCCTGACCGATGCGGAAGCGAAACCTTGGAACGCGCATCCGGCCTATGGCTCTGAGGGGGCTCGTTTCATGTCCGAGACCGCTGGCTTCCGGCTCAGCCACACCGGCTTCTAGGCCTAGAACGTCAAACGGCCCACCGTTCGGATAGCGTCGAAGTTTTCATTCGGCGCGACGACGATAGCGTTTCCCTGACGCGGGCGTTCGCCTGTCAGGGCCGTTATGTTGACTTGATGGGTGACCATCACCTGATTGCCGATGCCGCTGAACGCAAAGATGCGTTCCAGAGCCTGTGCCGTTTGCGCTTCTTCATCTTCCGGATTGCGGAAGAACGAGTTGAGCGGCTTAAAGGCTTCGACCTCATTGCGCTCGAACGCCAGTTCGGCCGTATCGCGGCATCGGCACCATTCGCTCGTCAGAACTTCGGTGATGACGGCACCGGACGCTGCGAAGCGCGCGCCGATCCGCCGGGCATCCAAACGCCCGCGGGAGTCGAGGTTGCGCTGTGTGGAACAATCGCTGAGCTCGAAGTTGCGGGGGTCGCCCGTGCCCGGCGCGTTGGCGTGGCGCAGAAGGATGGTATAGCCACCTGCCTCGAGTTTCCGCCAGAGCGCTTCAGTGGCCGTGGCCGTGCGAACACCCCCCATGTTCACAGGCATGGTCAAAGGCGCCAAACCGGCGCATAAGCCAAACGCTAGGACATTTCGTCTTGTGATGGCGGTGGTCATGGATCATCCAGTCGGCTGTGTGTCTCAATGCGAATGTAAGTGCTCGGGGGGGATATGAAAGAGCATCCAACTGTCGCGGTTCTTCCGCTCGGCCGACCCACATTTGATGTGGAGTTCGCAAACGAAAAACTGACCGCCATGTTGGCGATGCTTGGCGAGAGTGACGTCACGCTCGTCGGGCCAGGCGAGCTTCTGTTTGATGCCGAGGCGACACGATCCGCCATTGAAAATTTGCCCGAAGCAGTTGATCTGGTGCTGATCCTACAAGTTACCTTCACCGATGCTGCGATGGCGGTGGAAATCGCCAACCGGCTGGATGCACCGCTTGCAATCTGGGCCGTGCGCGAGCCGCGCATCGGTGGGCGTCTGCGGCTGAATTCCTTCTGCGGTCTCAATCTCGCTGCCCACGCACTTACTAAATCTGGCGTTGAGTTGGGCTATTTGTATGCTGACCCAGATGCTTCCGCTGCTGGACCGCTGGCAGAACTGTTGGCTGGCGGTCGGCGAACCAAGGCCATCGCCAGATCACAACCTAACCACGAGACAGAAGCGGCCTCCCGCACCAATGCAGCTGTGTCAGGCAGCCGTATCGCGCGGATCGGTGCTCACCCGGACGGCTTTGACACCTGTGCTTATGACGAAGCTGAACTGAAGGCGCTAGCAGGTGTCGAAGTCGAAGCACTGGAGCTCGATGATCTCTTCGAGCAAGCCAGGTCCAGCGCTCCAGGCGCAGTAGAAGCGGTTCGCACGTTGGCCGAAGAGCATATTGACGGTCTTGACGAAGTCGATGCCGATCAGCTGGACAAGTCGCTCCGCCTGAAGGTGGCGCTCGATACGCTGAAGGCTGACCGCAAGACGGACGCCTTCGCGATCCGCTGCTGGCCCGAGACTTTCACTGAATATGGTGGGGCCGTTTGCGGACCGGTGTCCATGATGGGAGAGGCGCGGGTGCCCTGCGCTTGCGAGGCCGATGTTTATGGCGCGCTCACACAGCTCTATTTGCAGGAGCTGACCGGCAGCGCGCCCTTTCTGGTCGATCTGGTCGACATCGATCCAACTGACGACACCGCAGTGGTCTGGCATTGCGGGCAGGCTCCCATCTCAATGCGGTCGAAAGCATCGACGGCCACAGCCACCATTCACACCAACCGCAAGATGCCGCTTCTGTATGAGTTCACCCTCAAGCCGGGGCCGGTCACCTTCATGCGGGTCAGCCAGGCGAGGGGCGAGCCGTGCATTGTTGTCGCCAAGGGCGAAATGCTTGAGCGGCCCATGACATTCACCGGCACGTCCGGGGTTGTTTCGGTCGAGGGCGGTGCAGAACAGCTTCTGACCAACGTGATGAATACAGGTCTGGAGCACCACATGGCGCTGGTCTATGGCGACTGGACTGCTGATTTTGCGGGACTTGCCGCATCACTCAACCTGCCGCTGGTGGAACTGTAGACATGAGTCAAAGTACGATCCGTTATGGCATTATAGGCGCCGGCATGATGGGCCGTGAGCATATCCGCAACATCAAGCTGTTGCCCGGGTGTGAGGTTGCTGCGCTGTCAGACCCCAATTCTGCGGTCCGGGGCGATGCCTTCATGACCGCGGGCAACCGACCGGCCCAATTTTCGGACCATCGCGAACTGCTTGTCTCGGGCACTTGCGATGCTCTTGTGATCG
>JBCBXA010000059.1:0-17057 GCA_039816825.1 Pseudomonadota bacterium
TCCATTCTTGCTCTTTGCCAAAGCCTAGCTTCAGTGTTCCTATCGCCGACAGATCTTTTCTGGGGCCCAATCGAATGGTCAGACTGAATTTTGAGCAGCTCCGCGCGTTCCTGATGGTCGTACGGTCGGGTGGAGTGGTGCGCGCGGCCCGGTCGCTAAACCTCACTCAACCAGCTGTGACCGCCCGGATCAGGGGGCTTGAGCAGACCATTGGCACGCCGCTGTTTGACCGTAGTTCCGGGGGTGCAAAACTGACCAAGCGCGGCGAACTGCTCTTGCAATACGCTCACAAACTTGAAGCGCTGACAGACCAGATTGAGCGGGACGTGGTGGATCCTGCGGGTATCGAAGGCCATCTTAGGATAGGCGCGTCAGAAACCATCGCACAGAGCTGGCTGCCTGAGTTCATCTCTGTTCTCTACACCAGCTTCCCAAAGCTGCAGATCGATCTGAATGTCGATGTTTCCGTCAATCTGCGAAACGCGCTTCTGGCGGGCGAAGTTGATCTCGCTTTTCTGTTGGGTCCTGTGTCGGAATACTCCGTCGATAATCTGACGCTCCCGCCCTATGATCTCGCCTGGTACACATCAGCGCTAGACGAGATGAGCCGCGGCGCAGCGGCGAAGCTGTTCGAGAAGCCCGTTGTCACCTATGCGCGCAATACGCGGCCCTATCGTGAGCTCAGCGCCGCCATTCAGGCCCGTGTGGGGCCGCAGGTTCCTCTGTTTCCGTCATCATCCCTCTCCGCCGCAATGCGGCTGGTGGCGTCCGGACTGGGTGTGGCTGCGCTTCCCAGATCGCTGGCGCAAACGATGGTCGATGACGGCGAACTGCAGAGCTTTGATCCCGGCTGGGTTCCGTCGCCTCTTCGCTTCACTGCAAGCTTCGTGGCTGATCCGCCCAGCCAAATCACTGAAAAGGCGGCCCAAATTGCAGTGACCGTCGCCGAGCAGATGTCTGAAATATAAATATTTTTTATTTCAGAAGCCGAAAATCATTTATTTGACCGTCGGCATCGATCCGCTCCACGGTTCATGCGGCCCTGTCTGGGCTCTTGGGAATGCGGTGGGGAACACGGTGAAAGCAAACTTTGAAACTTTGCGAAAAGCGACGCTGGGCGATGTGCGCGCTGCCGTCCGGAGTGGAGACTATGCCGGACAGACGGCAGGTCTCGCCGCCGGTTGCCTGCAAGCCAACCTGGTGGTTCTGCCGCGAAGCGAAGCGGCGGCTTTCGAGCAGTTCTGTGCACTGAACCCGAAGCCCTGTCCGCTGGTCGGAAAGACCCAGCTCGGCGATCCACTGTTTCTCAGTCTTGGCGCGCAGGTGGACGTGCGCAGCGACCTGCCGTCCTACAACGTTTATCGCAACGGTGCCCTGACCGAACGACTGACTGATCTGACCGATGTCTGGACAGATGATCTGGTGGCCTTCGCTCTGGGTTGTTCCTTTACATTCGAGCGAGCGCTGGAGCGCCATGGCATCGGCCTGTGGCACATCGCCCACAACAAGACGGTGCCGATGTTTCGTACCAACCTACCGCTCGCATCGGTCGGGCCGTTTGGCGGAACAATGGTGGTCTCCATGCGTGCCATTGAAGCGGCCAAAGTGGAGCAGGCTTCACTGATTTCCGCTCAGTATCCATGGGCGCATGGCGACCCCGTCCACATCGGCAAACCTTCCGACATCGGCATCAGTGACATCGCCCACCCCGATTGGGGAGATGCAACTCCGGTAGCGTCCGGCGAGGTGCCGATGTTCTGGGCTTGCGGAGTGACGCCTCAGGCGGCCGTCATCGACGCTAAACTGCCCTTCGCCATCACCCATACTCCCGGGCACATGCTCATCACCGAAGTGCCCGAAGACCGCGATGTGCGGGCAATGCCCCGCGCCTCGTCGGCGTGATCATGCCTTTTTCTATTTCGTCCAACCAACGGAGTTTATCCATGAAACGAATCCTGAGCCTCGCCACCGTGGCTGGTATTTCGCTCGGCCTGACCTCGGCGCCCGCCATGGCGGAAGACCCGACCGTACTGACCGCCGTGGGCACCTGGTCGAGCCTGACCAACTTCCAGAAACACGAGCAGCCATTTTTCGAAAACCTGTCTACTGCTTCCAATGGTGACATGGTCGGCAAGATCCAGTCCCAGTCCGGTCTGGGCCTGAAGGGTTTTGAAATCATGCGTCTGGTCAAGAATGGCGTCTTCGACTTCGCCTTTGGTCTGCCAGGCTATGTTGCCGCTGAGAATGCCATCTTTGAAGGCGCTGACCTGTCCTCCCTGACGCAGGATATCGACACCCAGCGAAAAGTGTCCGACGCCTATTTCGACACTCTCGAAAGCGCGTTTGAAGAAATCTACAACGCCAAGCTTCTGATGCTCTATCCGTTCCCGTCCCAGACCTTGTGGTGCAATGGTGAAGTGAACGGCATCGCCGATCTGGAAGGTAAGAAGATCCGCGTTTACTCCACGACGCTGGGCGATTTTGTGCAAGGCGTCGGTGGCACCTCCGTTACTGTGGCGTTCTCAGAGGTCATTCCTGCCCTCGAAAAGGGCGTTGTTGACTGTGCCATCACCGGCACGATGTCGGCCTACACCGCCAAGTGGCAGCAGGTAGCGACCCATGCCTACACGCTGCGGGTTGGCTGGGGTCTCGCTTTTGGTGCCATCAACCTCGACAAGTGGAACAGCTTGTCTGCGGATCAGCAGACCTTCCTGCAGGGCGAGATCGACAAGTTGGAGGATGCCATGTGGGCGGAAACGGCAACAGAAGATGACGTCGCCATCGCCTGCATCACCGGCGGGGACTGCGCCATTGGTGAGCCGGGCTCCATGACATTGGTCGAACCGTCCGAAGCCGACCTGAAAGCGCGCGATGAAATCGCCACAAGCGTTGTTCTGGCTCGCTGGGCCGAGCGCTGCGGTGATGAATGCGCCGAAAACTGGAACAGGACAGTTGGCCCAATCCTCGGCCTTACGGCAGCGGCCAAGTAAGCTGTTCTCCTAACCAACAGGCAAAGGGGGCCTGCGTGTTGGCCCCTTTTGCCGCCCCCAGTCCCGTTCTTGATCCCATGTTTGCGCGAGCCAATGCTTGAATCTCTTCTCCTAGCCACCCGCCGAGCGAGCCTTTGGCTCACCTGGTCCGCAGGCATCCTGATCGTCGGATCCGCTATCCTTGTGACCGTCGAGGTCATCCTCCGCAAGGTGCTGAACGTTTCTCTGGGCGGCGCGGACGAGATCAGCGGTTATGCCTTTGGTGTCGCGACCGCCTTATCGTTCTCATATGCGCTTTTCGAGCGGGCCCATATTCGGGTCGATGCTTTAGTCGGGCGTTTTCCGAACGCGCTTCGCATACCGATCAACCTGCTGGGTCTTGCCTTGCTGATCGGCTTTGCTGCCGTCGTGGTGACGATGATCTGGTCAATGGTCATGGACACGCTGGAGTTTGGCTCCCGCTCGATTACGCCAATGCGCGTGCCGCTGGCGATCCCGCAAATCCCCTGGATGCTGGGTTGGATGTTCTTCGTCTTCACCGGCCTCTTGCTAATGGCTGTGTCCGTGCAGCGCTGGTGGCAGCGTGATGAAGCGGGTGTGCAGGACCTGATTGGCGTCAAAAGCCTCGACGAACAGATTGAAGACGAGACGGTCTGATGCTCCTCAAAACGCTTCTCATTTTGCTGGCCCTCATCGGACTGGCAGTTCCCATCGCGGCGGCGCTCGGATGGCTCGGGCTGATCCTTCAGGCCACGGAAAGCCCCATGCCGCTCTACCGCGCCATTTCTGACATGGCCTGGCAAACGGGTACTGATTTTCTGCTCGTCGCGATCCCAATGTTCGTCATGATGGGAGAGATCCTGCTCCGTGCGGGCATCACCGAGCGCATGTATGACAGCATCGTCAAATGGCTCGGTTGGCTGCCGGGTGGGCTGATGCATTCGAACATTGGTTCATCTGCCTTGTTTGCCGCCACTTCGGGCTCCTCCGTCGCGACGGCGGCGACCATCGGCACGGTGGCTGTGCCGCAGATCAAGAAGCGCGGCTACAATGAGAGCTTTTTTCTGGGGACAGTCGCGGCGGGAGGCACGCTGGGAATTCTCATCCCACCCTCGATCAACCTCATCCTGTATGGACTGCTGACCAACACATCGGTGCCAGAGCTCTATCTGGCCGGCTTTCTGCCCGGTTTCCTGTTGGCGTTGCTGTTCATGGTCACAGTGGTGGTTGCCTGCCTGTTGCGCCCGACCTGGGGTGGAGAGCCTATTTCAGCGGGTTGGAGCGATCGGTTTGCTGCGCTGCCTGCGCTTCTGCCTCCCCTTGGGATCTTCCTGGTCGTAGTTGGTTCCATCTACGCCGGGCTGGCGACACCCACCGAAGCGGCGGCCCTTGGTGTGATTGCCTCCATGGTGCTGGCCGCCGCTAATGGAAAGATGACATTGGACATGATGCGCCAGGCCATTGAGGGCACCATGCGCACCACAGCCATGATCATGCTAATCATCATCGCTGCCGTTTTCCTCAACTTCGTTTTGTCGGTTGTTGGGCTGACACAGGCATTGACGGACTTCGTCACCGGACTGGGCTGGAGCCCCATGCAGACCATGCTCATGATTGTCGCTGTCCTGATCTTGATCGGGTGCTTCATGGAGACGCTTTCGATGCTGCTCACCATGGCGCCGCTGATCACGCCGATTGTGGTGGCGCTGGGTTTCGATCCGGTCTGGTTCGGCATCCTGCTGATGGTGCTGCTCGAGACTGCGCTGATAACCCCGCCGATTGGCATCAACCTCTATGTGGTCCACGGCATACGCGGGGGCGGCAATATGAACGATGTCATTCGCGGTGCACTGCCTTTCGTCGTCACCATGTTTGTGATGCTGGGGCTGCTGCTTGCTTATCCGCAACTGGCGCTGTGGCTGCCATCGCTGGTGTACTAGTTTCCCGCGCCGTGTCGGCGCTTTCCAACCGATCATTTCAACGCCGCGCGCTCAACTGCAGGGTCGCGATGAATAATGGAGCACAGCCATGTGGCAGTTCTGGATAGACCGAGGCGGCACCTTCACCGATATCGTGGCCCTTACTCCCGAAGGCGCACTTCGAAGCCATAAGCTGCTTTCTGAGAACCCAGAGCACTACAGCGATGCTGCGGTGCAGGGCATTCGTGACCTGCTGGGCGCGGCAGACGGCGAGCCCATTCCTGACCACACCATCGACGCAGTGAAGATGGGCACAACCGTCGCCACAAACGCGCTTCTGGAGCGCAAGGGTGAACCAACGGCGCTCTTCATCACCAAAGGATTTCGAGACCTGCCTCGGATCGGATATCAGGATCGCCCGGATCTGTTTGCACTGCACATTCAGCTGCCGGAACTGCTTCAAAGTGCAACCTTTGAACTGGACGAACGTCTGGCTGCCGATGGCTCGGTGCTTGATGTGCTGGACGTTGATCAAGCGCACCGGCAATTGTCGCTCGCCTACGACCAGGGCTATCGCTCCATCGCCGTGGCCTTGTTGCACAGCTACCGAAACCCAGTGCACGAGTTGCGGCTAGCGCAACTCGCACGTTCCATCGGTTTCACGCAGATTTCCCTTTCCCACCAAGCCAGTCCGCTGATCAAGCTGGTGGCGCGTGCCGATACGACTGTCGCCGACGCCTACCTTACGCCGATTTTGCGCCGTTATGTCGAACAGGTGCGCGATGCGCTTGGCGAACGGAAAGTCGAGCGTCTGATGTTCATGCAATCCAATGGCGGCTTGACGGATGCCGAATTATTTCACGGCAAGGACTCGATCCTGAGTGGCCCGGCCGGCGGTGTGGTGGGGATGGCGGCGACCGCTAAGGCCGCTGGCTTTGATAAACTCATTGGTTTTGACATGGGTGGCACCTCCACAGATGTGTGCCACTACGCGGGTGAGTTCGAGCGCAGCTTCGAGACCGAGATAGCTGGCGTGCGCATGCGTGCGCCCATGATGGATATCCACACGGTTGCTGCCGGAGGTGGGTCGATCCTGGCTTTCCGCGACGGACGCCTCCAAGTTGGCCCCGAGAGCGCAGGCGCCGACCCGGGCCCTGCGAGTTACCGGCGAGGCGGTCCGCTTACCGTGACTGATTGCAACGTGGTGCTGGCTAAATTGCAGCCGGACCGTTTTCCCAAGGTGTTTGGCCCGAACGCCAACGAGCCCCTCGATGTAGCTGCGGCCCGACGCAAGTTCGAGGAACTGGCTGCTGAAGTCAGCCGGGCAAGTGGCGACCCGCCTATGAGTGTTGAGGCGTTGGCGAGCGGTTTTCTTCGTATTGCGGTGGACAATATGGCGCTCGCGATCAAGGAGATCAGCGTGGCGCGGGGCCGCGATGTGACGGCCTACACGCTCAACTGTTTCGGTGGGGCAGGTGGGCAACACGCCTGCGCGGTGGCTGATGCCCTGGGCATGCAGTCCATCTATCTTCATCCGTTTGCTGGCGTGCTGTCGGCGTTCGGCATGGGCCTTGCCGACATTGTGGCGATGCGCCAGCAACAGATTGAGGCGGACGTCGGTGAGGCTAAACTCCTTGCAGAGACTGAAGAAAAGCTGCGTGCGGAAGCCGTACAGGAAGTCAAAGACCAAGGGGTCTGCTCAGAAGCCATCTTCAGTTCATGTCGCGCGTACATACGCGCCGGGCAGGCGGAAACCAGTCTTCCAGTCGCGTTGGCTAGCCCCGAGCAGATGGCAGAGCGGTTCTGCTACGCCCATGAGAAGGAGTTTGGCTTCCGGCCCCCTCGTGAGCAACTGATTGTCGAACTGCTGGTAGTCGAGGCTGTGGGTCGATCCGGCGCGTCCGTCGAACTCCCCGACATCGACGCCGGTGCGGGTCGCGTAGATCAGGCGGCCATGTGGGTGGGTGATGAATTGGCGCCGGTCCCGGTTCATGACCGCCAGCGTATGAGCGCTGGCACCAAGGTAGTGGGACCGGCGATCATCATTGAGCCGACGGGCACCAACATTGTGGAAGCCGATTGGCAGGTGGAAATTCAGAAGGGCGGCGCATTGGTTATGACCCGCGCGCACCCTGCCAAGCGGAAAGAAGCCATCGGTACTTCCGTCGATCCTATCATGCTGGAAGTGTTCAACAACCTGTTCATGTCGATTGCTGACCAGATGGGGTGTACCTTGGCGAAGACCGCAGCGTCCGTGAATATACGCGAGCGGCTCGATTTCTCCTGCGCAATTTTCAACGGCCAAGGCGATCTGGTCGCAAATGCGCCCCATGTGCCGGTTCATTTGGGGTCCATGAGCGCCAGCGTCCGCAGCATCTTGCGGGACAATGAGGGCAGCATTCGCCCCGGTGACGTGTTCATGATGAATGATCCCTTCAACGGCGGCACCCACCTTCCGGATGTGACGGTGGTCACGCCGGTTTTTGACGTCGATGGAAAGCACATTCAATTCGTGACGGCGTCGCGCGGTCATCACGCTGATATCGGAGGCAAAACTCCTGGGTCGGCGCCACCGGACAGCCGCCATGTGCAGGAAGAAGGTGTGCTCATCCGCAACTTTCGGCTGGTGGAAGAGGGTGAACTTCGTGAGGCGGCTACGCGCGAGTTGCTGCTATCGGGCCAGTTCCCCTGTCGAAATGTGGATCAGAACATGGCCGACTTGGCTGCCCAGATCGCTGCCAACACCACCGGGGCGCAGGAGTTGCGCAAGGCCTTGAAGCAGTTCGGCGCCGAGACCGTGCGAGCTTATATGTCCCACGTGCAGGACAACGCGGAGGAGAGCACGCGCCGGGCCATCAGCGTGCTTCAGGATTGCAGTTTCACACACGGACTGGACAATGGTTCCGTGATCAAAGTCGCCATCAGCGTCGATCACGCTGAGCGGTCTGCCACCGTAGATTTTTCGGGCACTTCCAAGCAGGACGACCTCAACTACAACGCGCCGCTGGCGGTCTGTCATGCGGTCGTTCTCTACGTTTTCCGCACTCTGATCGGCAGCAATATTCCTCTCAATGAGGGTTGCATGAAGCCTCTGAAGATTATCGCGCCGCAGGGTAGCTTCATCAATCCGGAATTCCCTGCGGCTGTGATTGCAGGCAATACGGAAGTCAGCCAAGCGATTGCTGAAAGTCTCTACGGCGCGCTTGGCGTTTTGGCGGGTAGCCAGGGCACGATGAACAATTTTGTCTATGGCAATGACGAGTTCCAGAACTACGAGACTATTTGCGGTGGAACCGGAGCGGGTCCTGATTTTCCGGGCTGTTCAGCCGTTCACTCGCACATGACCAACACACGCATGACGGATCCGGAAGTGCTCGAAGCCCGCTTCCCTGTGAGGGTTCGGTGCTTTGAAGTGCGTGAAGGATCGGGTGGTGCCGGTCAGTTCGATGGCGGCAATGGCATCAACAGGGAGCTTGAGTTCCTGGAAGATATGACCGTGACCGTGCTCTCATCCCACCGAAAGTCCGGACCGTATGGAGCGTCTGGTGGCAAACCCGGAAAAACGGGCATCAACTCTGTTCGTCGGCAAGACGGGTCGATTGAGCGATTGAGCGGCACGGACCAAGCCATCATGTGTGCGGGCGATGTGTTTGTCATTATGACGCCGGGGGGAGGAGGCTTTGGCTCGCCGGGATAGTTTCATGTCCCCTAGCCGGCTGTCTTTCGTGAGCGAATGCGTTGCAAGTTTACTTTCTGCTCTGCCACGCTTGCCGAAACCACCTGGAAAGCCGTCGGCTTACGCGAAGGGCGAATGCTGGCGACGGTGTGTTCTCTCTGTTTATCCAGACGCAAGGACGATCGATGGCTTATCGCATAAGTACTGAACCAACTGAGGCTCATGGACGGTTCGATTTTGAACCTAAGCGCAAGCCATTGTTGTTTTTAAGTAAAGGGCATCGCATCGATGAGGCGAGTTGGGTCAGCCACTCTGCTGTGCAAAGGGACAGGAAAAAAATTGCTCCCATTATGGGCATCTCTACCGAATTCGGCGTCAGAGAAGACATTAAAGAGATTATCGAGGAGTTGGAGCCGAACGTGCATCAGTTCTTCGAAGTGCAGCTCAAGCGCAAGGATGGCACGCCTTATCAAGAGCGCTATTTCGTCCTGAATATCGCTCAGCAGTTTCCTTCCATCGTGCTGGCTGAGCCGGACAAGGAGAGATGGGTTTCGTACGGCACTACCTTCTACCCATGGCGCCCGATGCCCATCGAACCAGAGCATGAGCACTATGTCAGCCGCCCGAAAGTGGCGGGGCGGCATCTCTGGATCAGCCAGATTGTATACCCGCACGACGCTTTTTGTTCCGACGAGTTGCTGAAGCGGATCGCCGAGCATTTGGATGTGAAAATCACACCTGCCACCTTGAAGCGAGCAAAATCCAACCTTTGGACCGGTCTCGTCAAATATTGGAAGACTGAACCCGTACCCGAAACGGATGAGCCATAGGTGCCGGAACGCGATGCCGCGCCCTTCATGGAGTGGTTGGCCACCAGCGATGGCAAAACAGAAATATTGGGGGAATAAATGACCGGATTTTCCACTGTTGCCGGTGAGGGTTTCAACAACCACCACGTCGTGCCCAACGCTATAGAAGGTGATAGCGACCTACTTATGCTTTTTAAGGAGCACGGTCTTTACGATCAGAATGATGACCACCACAATCGCTTGCGAATGCCAACGGCAACGGAGGTCGCAGCCGTCGCGCCTACTGGACCTTTCACATCGTCGGAATGGCGGACTTTCTGCTTGCCGTCGGAACAGGCCTGATTTTCTCTCTTCTGGCTGATCCTCGTATGGAGACGATTGCGCTTTTCCCTCTGGCACTGATTCCGCTGTTCGGCGTCACCTTGTCGGGCGCGACCCACATCGCCGCGTTCCATATGTTGCGGCAGAGTGGCGGGGCGAGCCCTGGCACCAAGAAGTTGTCATGAGCTTGGCCCGTGCTTTGACGGCGCGGGCTGGATACATTTGAGCCATGCGCAAAAGACAGCGGATATTTGCTTGCAGAAGCGAATGTCCGCCGTCTCTCTGGAGCGGTCCTTCGGGTTTGACCTCGCGCTGTATGCAAATCGCTGGTTGAGGTTTGCGTTGACCGCCCTGCACGCTTTTCGAGCACGGGGAGGGATTGCCATCTATCTCAACCTAAGCCGTCAGGCATATCCGAAACGCGGGCGGCTGTTTCAGATCTTGCCGACGGTGACGGCCTTCATGGCTTCGAAGGCTGCGTTACCCGTGCCGGCCGTGAAGACGGTTAGCCCGCTCTTTTCAAAATGCCGCCATTCCGCTGAGAAAAGATCGTTGCCGCCGTCATGCCAGTAGACGTGGCTTCCGTCGCTCAGCTGTTCAACAACCAAGCCATAGCCATAGAACGTTTCCCCTTCACCCTCATCGACATGGGGGGATAGGGCAAGGTTCACCAACTCCTTACCGACAACTTCGCCATCCATGAAGGCAGACCAGAATGGTAGAAATCCCTCGGCGCTCGTCACGAGGCCACCATTGCCAATGAGGTTCCATCCCGGGTCCAGCCCACCCCAGCTTGCATCGGCAATGCTGAGGCGTTGGAACCGGGTCTGCCATGTGCGCTCGCTGAGGATGGAGCGCTCGTCTATGTAGACTTTTCCGTAGCCGATGAGGGGCAAGCCCCGTGGGATGACGCGCTCGATCAAGTAGTCTTCAAAGCCCATGCCGCTGGCAATTTCTATCACCGCTCCGAGAACTGAATATCCGGCGTTGGAATAGAGGTGCTCGGTTCCCGGCTTGGCGATCAGTGTTGATGAGAAAACGCGTGCCAGAAAGGCGGACCGGGACAGGTCCTCATCATCGTCGCCCGTGCACTCGATCAGGCCCGATGTGTGCGTGAGGAGTTGGTGGAGGGTGATGCCCGCCTTATCGCTCGGCACGTCAGCGAGCAACTCGCCTAACGTTGCTTGCGGCGACAGGTTCATCTCATCAATCAGATGAAGTGTTGCGATGGCCGTTACAGTTTTTGTGATGGATCCGAGATCGACCAGTGGTTCGGCGTCATTTGCCTTGATGCTCAGCGCGCTTTTGACCTTGGTCGTGCCGGACCTGTCGCGAGCTGCAATTACGACCGGGAGATTCAAGTCCTCGGCGACGCTTACGGCACGCTGCATCGCCGTCTCGGCGGATGCCGGCAGGATGACAATCGTGGCTGCTAGAAGGGCGACAAGAACTCGCGCAAGAAGCTGAAGCCTTAACCGGCCCACCTTTTCACAGATGCAGGAATTGTCATTCGTCATCGCGGTGGGTTCGTTCACTGATTTCGTCCTTGGTTTGGAAAGAGCACATTGATCAGCCGATCAGCGTGAGCTTCCTGCTCCTGGGGGCGAGTCATGTCGACACCCAAGATGGCGCTGGAAAGCCCGGGTAGGGCAAGGGGGATCATCCCGGCCGTCAGGACGAACAGGAACATGTCGCTGTCGATGAACGCGGACAGTTCGCCCTGATCCTTCACATTGTAGAACAGGTCCCGATACTGATCGCCAAGATCGTGCCAAACCTCGGCGATGTAGTCCGATCGCTGTGATCTTGTGGTGCCCTCAATCACCATCACCCGAACAAGATCGGGGTGTTCTGACGTCAGCGCGAGCATGGTGCGGACGAGGCTCTGAACAGTCGAGATGACTTGATTTGAGCGCGCGGCCCGCGCTTTGAGGGCGATGGCGTATCGATTGACGCCATGATTGATCGCGGTCGTCCAGAGGGTTTCCTTACTCCCAAAGTGCTTGCGAAACAGCCCGTGGCTGACACCAGCAAGATCGGCGGCTTGCCTCAGGCTTGTCGCTGCATAGCCATGCGTTGCGAACGCCTTGAGAGCTGCATCCAGCATGGTCGCCCGCGTGGCTTCAGCCTCCTCCTGCGTCCGTTTGCCCTTTGTCGGTTGCATTGAAGTCATCGCATGGTCTCGGTAGATAGTTTACATCTGTATACCAAAGAAGGGTCGGGAAATCTACGTCATGGCCGAGATACTAAAAACACCAACCGGGCGCCTTCGTGTTATGGGGTGGATTGAAGGAACCACACTTATCACTCTTCTCTGCATCGCCGTTCCACTCAAGCGTCTGGCTGATATGCCGGAAATGGTGTCGGTCGTGGGGCCAATCCATGGCCTGTGCTTCATCGCTTACATTGTGCTGGCTGCGTCCACAGTGTTCGGCGGTGGTTGGAGCGCCCGCGAGGTCGTGCGCGTGCTCGGCGCATCAATTGTCCCGTTCGGGACATTCCTCAATGAACGCCTGTTGAAGCGCAAGCAGACTGAGTTTGCCCATGTATGAGGTCCTCAAGATTGTGCACCTGACGGCCATGGTGGTGTGGATGGCCGGTATGCTGCTTGCCCCCATCCTGATCATTGAGGTGAGCAAGCTGCAGGAGAGGCCGGCAGCGGCTGCTGCACTGCGCAGATGGTATTTGAGGGTTTTCAGCCTGGCGATGATCCTGCTGTGGATCGCAGGAATTGCCATCATGACTCTGGGTGGATGGTTTCAGGCGCCCTGGATGATCGCCAAGCTTGTTCTTGTGCTGGTTTTATCTGGATTGCATGGGGCGCTGTCAGGCCAGATGAGGCGCATGGCCAGCGAAGATCACTTTCAGCCGTGGTCCGCTCTCAGACCGATATGGATTGGTACGATCCTTGTCCTCGCGATCATTATCACACTGGCGGTCTACAGGTTTTGAGCTGAGCGAGCCCATCGCGCCCAGAGAGGGCAGTTTGCCCTCTGCGGGTGGTATCGCCATTTGCGCATTCGCTTGCTCCGAACTTGGGCTGGGCCAGGGCTTGCAAGTCCAGGAGCACTTCTGCCATGGCTGCCCGATAGGGTCTGAACCCACTTACTCAGCGGCGATCAGCTCCTCCGCAGGCAGCTTTGGCGAACTGTCGTTGACCGCCCGCAAGACCTGGCCCTTTCTCGCGGCAAGTCTGTTTTTGCGCGAGCTGTACAGCAAGGCGAACATGGGTGGCGTGAAGTAGAACGACACGATCGTCGAAAGCAGCACACCACCGGCGATGGCCATGGCAAATGGCGGCCAGAACCCGCCGCCACCCAGGATAAGCGGCAGGAAGCCACCGACTGTGGTGATGGTTGTGGAGACGATGTGTCGGCTGGAGCCCATGATCACATCGACCATGGCGTCGCTATCGCCCGCCGCCGCGCGCTCATCAGCCTGCAGGCCCGTCATGATGATGATGGCTGCATTGATGGAAACGCCGATGGAGCCGATCACACCGATGATCGCGATGATACCGAACGGATATTGAAAGACTGCAAGCGCAAGGATCGATAGCCCGGCTGACAGGACGCACACGACCAGCGCCACGGCGCTCAGACGGAACGAATTGAAGGTCATGACGATGGTCGCGATCATCAGCGTGACGATAATGCCGATGGAAGCCAGCAGATTGCCCAGTGTGCTCGAACGGGCATCACTGTCACCGCCTAGTTCCAGGCGATAGCCGGGCGGCAGCTCGAACCCAGTCTCTTTCAGTTCGGCCTGCACCTCCGCGAGGGCTTCTTCGGGTAGGACTGAGCGCAGCGTGAACCCCTGAACCGTGTTAGTGCGCTCGCCATTGCGACGCGAGATCGTGCTGTCGCTCGGCAGAAGGGAAATATCAGCCACCGCAGACAGTGGCATGGCGGCATACGCGCCCGTAGTGGCTTGGCCAGAGGATTGCGGGGACACGATGGGCAGGTCGCGGATGGCGTCCAGGCTACTGCGCACGTCGTTCCCAAGGCGCACTCTCACGGGAAGTTGCTCGGTGCCTTCGACCAGAGATCCTCCGGTTACACCCTCAAGGCCAGCTCGGAGTTGCCCGGCAACAGATGCCAGGTCGAGGCCGAGTGACCTGACCTTTGCTTCGTCCACGTCCACGACAACTTTCGGTGCGCCGCCGCTCGAAGTGGTTCTGGCGAGGGTGATCGTGTCGATCTGAGCCACACGGGCCATCAGATCGTCCCCCAGTTCGCGCAGCACGTCGAGGTCCTGGCCGACAACCCTCAGCTCCAGCGGTGCTGCGACCGGTGGGCCTTGTACCAGTCCGCGCACGAGGACCTGCGCGCTTGGCGCTTCATCTGCCAGCGTGCGTTCCAGCTTGGCGATCAGCCGCTCAGTGGCAGCAGGAGACTGGGTCGTGATGAACGCCTGCGCATAGCCCGGCGCCTGCTCGCGGCCACCTGTGATGTTGTAGTAGAACGCAGGGCCGGACCGGCCGATTGACCAGTAGATGCCTTCCACACCGTCTTCGGCAGACAGAAGATCATCCATGCGGTCGGCCAGCTTTGCGGTCTCAGCAATGGCTGTTCCTGGCGGCAGGTCGAACTCCACATAAAACTGATCGCGGTCAACGCCGGGGAAGAACTGTGCGGTGAGTGTCGGTTGCGCAGCGAAACCCAGCACCGGAAGGATCAGGGCCAGCGAGATGGACCGGATCGGGTTGCGCACCGACCAGCGCAGACTGGCCGCGAACGCGCGGGCAAGAGCGCCACCGGGAATGCCGGAGTTGAACGCGCTGGTTGTCCCTTGCGCTGGCATCAACCAACCGGCGACGGCCGGGGTGACAGTCAGGGCGATGAACAGAGACCAGAGCAGCATGATCACAACGGACATGGCGATAGAGCCGACAAAGTCCCCTGCCGGTCCTGGAAGAAGTATCATCGGTGTGAAGGACAATGCCGTGGTGGCAGTGGAAGCAAAAAGCGGCGTCCACAAGCGGCGAACAGCCTCTCCAACGGCATGCAAGCGATCCACGCCACTGCGGACCCGTTTGGCGACTTCGTCCGTCATCACAATTCCGGCGTCCACCAACAGTCCAAGCGCAACGATGAGACCTGTCACCGACATTTGATGGATGGGCAGGCCCATAAAGTTCATGGTCCCGATTGTGGCGAGACTGACCACCGGAAGAATGAAGGCGACGATGAGCGCGGCACGAAAGCCCAGGGTGACCAGAAGAACGATGACAACAAGCGCAACGCCAATTGCCATGTTGGTAGCGACCTCGGCCAAGCGGTCGCTCGTATAGCTGGACTGGTCGAAGATGAGCTCGAGCTTGACGCTGTCCGGCGTTTGTTGCGCGAAGTCTGTGACTGTTTCGCGGACGAAGTTCGACCACACATCCACTTGCAGTCCGTCTTCCAGGGTGGAGGCGACGAGGATGCCGCGCTCGCCGTTCACCAGGGTGATTTCGGTCTCCGGGTTCCGCGCTCCACGGGAGACTTCTGCCAGGTCGGAGACGCGGACCGCTGTGTCCTGTCTTCCTTCTCTCACGATGACGTTGCGTATGCGATCAATGGCTGCAATCTCGCCTGTGACTTCCAGAACGAAATCATTTGCGGAGTCCCGCAGACGCCCTGCCTGCACTTTGGCGTCAGCCGCGCCAATCGCACGCGAGACGTCCGCTGCCGTCAACCCAAGGGCGGCAGCGCGCGATCCATCAATAGTGACCAGAACTTCTTCATCAGGTTGTCCGAAAACATCCACTGCCTTGGTGCCGGGAATGCTCCGCAACTGGTCGGCAAGCGCTTCGGCATAGCGCGAAGCGATGGTCAGCGGCACCCCGTCATGGGTAAGGCTGAAGCCTGCAATGGCGGCATAGGCGCTGATCCCGTCGCCATCGAAGTTCGGCGTTCGTGCCCCTGTGGGGAACTGGGCCTCTGCGTCACTCAGGGCATCGCGGATCTCCGACCAAACTTGCTCGATACGGTCGTCGGCCAGAGTTTCGGTCAGCTCAATGCTGACGATTGAGATGCCGGTCGAAGAGCTGGACGTGATCGTATCCACCTCAGGAATTTCCTTGACCGCATTCTCGATCTCGGCGGTCACAAGCGTCTCTACCCTTTCTGGGGAAGCGCCGGGGAAGGACGTGGTCACGGTGGCAAACAGGTTGGTGATTGTCGGGTCTTCCTGACGCCCGATGGCCAGGAGCGCAGACAGGCCGGCTGCCACCAGAACCATTAGAATGAGGAAGGTCAGTCGCGGCTGGCGATAGGTCAGCGTCGCGGCGCTTTGGTCGATGGGGTTCATCGTTTTCATCAGTTGGCCACCCGCACTTGCTGTCCGGCCACCACGCGATGAACGCCTTGTGTCAGGTAGCGTGTGCCGTCTTGAAAGGTCCCACGTACGAAGGCGTCCTTGCTGTTGGCGTAGAGGATTTCAACGGCTTCGATCCCGATCCGTGTCGTGTCTTCGCCCGTGACGGTCTTGATGGTCCAGAGACCTCGCACGCCATCTTCAAGGGTGGTCAGTGGCACCCAGCTGCCAGTTTCCGAAACTGACTGCCGGAGAACGACATCACCTGTCTGTCCAAACGCCAGGGGTGCTTCACCCTGAAGCTGAGCGCGGACGATCCGGGTCCGCGTGGCGGCGTCCACCTGAGGCAGAATACCTATGATAGAGGCTGGTTGGATGTTGCCACCGATCTCTACCGTGACCGGATCGCCGGCTTTCAAATGGTCGGCGAGGTTTGGTGCAATGCCCACTCGGAAAACAGGTCTTTTGTTCTCCACCAGGCTAAGAACGGCCTGCCCGCCACCAATCGTATTGCCAGGATCGACAAGGCGAGTATTGACGGCGCCATCAAACGGCGCGCGGATTTCAGTCTTCTCCAGCCGGATTTTGGCCGCAACCAGTCCGGCGTCGACCTCGGCCATGCGTGCATTCAGTTCAGAGATTGAAAGTCGGGTCTGGTCGGCCACCTGGGCACTCGCAAAGCCACGCTCTTTAAGTTGTGCTTGCCGCTCATCCGTTAGAGTGGCCAACTCCAGTTGCGCTGCCAGGGCGTCTTTCGACGCCCGCAGACGATCAACTTCCGCCTGAAACAAACGGGAGTCCTGCCTGGCCAACAATTGGCCGGAGACGACCGCATCGCCCTCATTCACCAGCACTTCGTTGAGCGTGCCGCCCTGTTCAAAGGAAAGGTCCGCCGTTTGGGGTGGTTCGATCTGGCCCGTGAAGCGGCGCTCCAGTTCGTATCCGTCGAGCAATTTGATCTGTGATGCGGAGACGGCCAGTGGTTGGGTGGCCTCTGGCCTTTCCACCGCTTCAGCACGATCGGAGAGCAGGGCGCTTCCCT
>JBCBXA010000005.1:0-66262 GCA_039816825.1 Pseudomonadota bacterium
CGATGGTTCGAGAGTGTCTGATGTTGCAGGTGATGCCGCCAGCCCTGTCGAGCTGGAAAGTACATCTCCGCCATCAACTGAAATGGCTCCATTGCTCAGTCGCCTGCAACAGGCTCGCTATCCGCTGGTGGCGTTGGCCGTCGGTCTGGGAGGTCTTTCAGCCTTTGGTGCGCTGGAGCTGAAGTTTTCATTGGGGCTGTTGGCCATCGTCGCGGCAGCCACCGCCGTGAGCCCACGCCGCACGCGGGTCGAGCGCAAAGCGAGGGTGGCTGCGGCTAGGGTCGGCACGCCCAATCCAACGCGCGCTGCCCGGATTCTGAGCGACGCCTTTGCCAATCCAATCTTTCTGATCAGTCCACAGGGCATCTTGCTCCATGCGAACCCGGGCGCGTTGCGGGTCTTTGGAACGGCCAGATCAGGCGTGCCCTTCCTGTTCAAATTCCGTAATCCGGAAGTCTCGGCAATGGTTGTGGCCGCGCTGGAGGAGAAGCGATCGGCTTCGGGCATCTATATCGAACGCCAACCGACCGAACGGTGGTTTTCGGTTTCCATCAATCCCGTGGGCCCGGGAGCGGTTACCGGCCCCGCCCGTCCTGACTACTTCGTGGTGAGTTTCGAGGACCGAACCGAGAACCGGCGGTCTGATACAATGCGGACGGACTTTATCGCCAACGCCAGCCATGAGCTGAGGACACCGCTGGCTTCGCTTTCCGGCTTCATAGAGACCCTCCGCGGCCCCGCCCGTGACGATGCGATTGCGCGAGACCGTTTTCTGGATGTCATGCAAGAGCAGTCAGAGCGCATGAGCAGGTTGGTGGATGACCTTTTGTCCCTCAGCCGCATTGAGATGCGTGTTCATCGTCAACCTCATGAAACCGTCGATCTCAAAGACGTCGTCGGACATGTTGCCGACGCGCTTCAGCCTCTTGCCGATGAAGCCGGCGTCGAGCTGCGTCTGATGACACCGGACCAACCGGTCATGATCTACGGGGACAGGGATGAGCTTGTTCAGGTGTATGACAATCTGGTGGACAATGCGATCAAGTATGGCCGCGATGGCAAGTTGGTTGAGATCACGCTGAAGGCGACCGACCGGGATCCGCTTTATCCGATCAGCGTATCCGTCCGCGATTTCGGTCTGGGCATACCGTCGGAACACCTGCCGCGACTGACCGAACGGTTCTACCGGGTTGATGTCGATACCAGCCGGAGCCAGAAGGGTACGGGACTGGGGCTCGCCATCGTCAAACACATCCTGACGCGCCACAAGGCTCGCTTGAAGATCACGTCAGAGGTCGGCAAAGGTGCCACTTTCATGACACGATATTCACAGGCTTCTATTGAGAATAATGTTTAATTTCAGTGACATAAACCGTCACAAAAGTGAAACGGAACCTTCATAAAAGGTCGGCGACCGGCTGATATATGTCCGGCAGCCCGGCATGGGTCGGGCCAATGTCCAAGCCAGTGGGGCTTGGAAAAGACACACGGTTTAACCAGGAGACTTCCACGTGAAAGCCCTCAAACTCGCCGCCGCCACAGCCGGCACCCTTGCTCTTCTCGGCACTTCCGCCGCCATCGCTCGTGACAATGTTCAGGTCGCTGGTTCTTCAACCGTGCTGCCATATGCGTCGATCGTTGCGGAAGCCTTTGGTGAGAATTTTGAATTTCCAACACCTGTTGTTGAGTCCGGCGGTTCGTCCTCCGGCCTGAAGCGCTTCTGCGAAGGTGTTGGCGCCAACACCATCGACATCGCAAACGCATCTCGCGCCATCCGCGAGAAAGAAGTCAAGGCATGCGCAGAAGCTGGCGTCACCGACATCATCGAAGTTCGCATCGGCTATGACGGCATCGTGTTCGCTTCGCAGATCGACGGTCCTGCCTTCACGGCCTTCCAGCCCGCTGACTGGTTCAACGCTCTGAGCCCGAAGGTCCTCGTGGACGGCGAACTCGTCGACAACCCCCATGCATCCTGGTCGGACTTCAATGGCGATCTGCCGTCCGCTGAAATCCTGGCCTTCATCCCCGGCACAAAGCACGGCACACGCGAAGTTTTCGAAGAGAAAGTTTTGTTGCAGGGCTGTGAAGACACCGGCGCCATGAAAGCCATGATGGATGCCGGCATGTCGGAAGATGACACTGAAGATGCATGCATGGCCGTTCGCACCGACGGCAAGTCTGTCGACATCGACGGCGACTATACCGAAACTCTGGCTCGCATCGATGCCAACTCCAACGGCGTTGGTGTGTTTGGCCTCGCATTCTACGAGAACAACACCGACAAGCTGAAAGTGGCTACCATGGGCGGCGTTGAGCCTTCCACAGCCTCCATCGCTTCCGGAGAGTACCCTGTGTCCCGTCCACTGTTCTTCTACATCAAGAAGGCCCACATCGGCGTGATCCCAGGCCTCAAAGAATATGCTGAATTCTTCGTGTCCGACGACATTGCTGGTCCATCCGGCCCGCTCGCCAACTACGGCCTCGTCTCCGATCCAGAGTTGAGCGCAACTCAGTCTGCAATCGCCAGCGAAAACACAATGGGCATGTAAGTGCCAATATCTCACCGTTGAGGTGGGGTTATAATCTGGAAGGCGGCGTTGCTTGCGCCGTCTTCCTTCAGTCACCCTGGCCATCTGCCAAGAGTGGCACGCTAGAGTGTAGCAGGACGCGGCGCCCCTGATCAGCCGAAGTCCAAGCAAACGAAAGTCGGCCCCATGTCCGTCAGCACCATCGTTGCAATTGTTGTTGGTCTTGCTGCCATCGCCTTCTTTCTGGCGCGACAGCGCGCCTTGGCGATCTCTGCCGACAAATCTGTGAAGTTGCACTCTCGCCCGAACTATTACGGTGCCAATGTCGCCATGTTCACCCTGGCTCCAGCGCTTCTCGTCTTCGCTCTTTGGTTGGGTATTCAGCCGATCATCGTGGATGGTCAGGTCTTTCAGAGCATTCCAGCATCCGCGATCCAGGAAGGCTCGTCGCGATCATTGGTTATGAGCAACGTTCGGAGCGTTGCTGATGGTATGGATGTCGCTATCGAGCAGGGTGCCATGACAGCTGAAGACGCGCGCAACATGCGTGCAGATCTCACCGATGTTCGGGCACGCCTGCGCGACGTCGGTGTGGCGCTCGGCTCCGATGTCAATTCCGCTGTGCTCACAGCCGCACAACTTTACCGATCCAAGGTCGCCATGGGGAACATGGTGCGCGACATATTGGTGTTGGGTCTAGCCTTCGCCGGCTTTGCTTACGGTGTGTCGCGAGTGAGCGCACGCTATCGAGCTCGCAATTCGGTAGAAAGCGGCGTCAAAGTTCTGCTGATTTCAGCGGCGTCCATCGCCATCTTCACCACCATCGGCATCGCCCTGTCGCTCATCTTCAACACCATTGAGTTTCTGCGCATCTATCCGCCTTCGGAGTTTTTCCTGTCGCTGACATGGTCGCCCAGCTTTGGTGGCGGTTCGGAACTTGGCATCTGGCCGCTGCTCTGGGGTACCTTCTACATTTCGCTTATCGCGCTGGCGGTCGCCGTGCCTGTGGGACTGTTTGCGGCCATCTATCTTTCGGAATATGCGAGCCCGGGCCTTCGGTCCTTCGCCAAGCCCATGCTTGAGGTGCTCGCGGGCATTCCAACCATTGTCTACGGCCTGTTCGCGCTTCTGACCGTTGGTCCTTTGTTGGTAAGCGCGTTCGGTGCCGGTGGTGCGCTGGGCGTGACCTGGATGGGTGGCGGCACGGCCGTGATGACCGCTGGTCTGGTCATGGGCATTATGCTCATCCCCTTCGTTTCATCTCTGTCCGATGACATCATCAATGCGGTGCCGCAATCCTTGCGCGACGGATCTTTGGGCTTGGGCGCTACGCGCTCAGAGACCGTTCGCCGCGTGGTTCTTCCTGCTGCCTTGCCTGGTATCGTCGGCGCGGTGCTTCTCGCGGCCTCCCGGGCGATTGGCGAAACCATGATCGTTGTGCTCGGGGCTGGTGCTGCCGCCCGGCTGAGCCTCAACCCGTTTGAGGCCATGACGACCGTTACCGCCAAGATCGTCTCTCAGTTGACCGGCGATGCTGACTTCGCCTCACCAGAGGCGCTGGTCGCGTTTGCCCTCGGAATGACGCTCTTCATCTTAACGCTGCTGTTGAACGTTCTCGCTCTCTACGTCGTGCGTCGCTACCGCGAACAGTATGACTGATCACCGATATTAGGATTGCGACCCCATGGTTGATGTAACCCAGACCGATATTGCGACAGGCGAGGCTGTGCTCGGCAAGGATGCTAGCCGCACGCGTAGACGCAATGCTGCGGAAACACGGTTCCGCATATACGGGTTGGTCGCCATTGGTATTGGCCTGTTTTTCTTGCTGGCGCTGCTGACCGCCATCATCGGCAATGGCATTGGCGGCTTCCAGCAGACGAAGTTCACCGTGCCGGTAACGCTCTCCAACGATCTTTATACTGAAAGCGGTCAGCCGTCCGCTGAAGACATCCGCAAGGCAACTACGTTCCGCTACGCGCCGGTGATCTATGGTGCACTGTGGGACGTGGTTGAGCAGCGGGGTTACGAGACCACGCTCACCGGCCCCGATGATATGAAGCTTCTGATCTCCGCAGGGGCTCCTGCGAAGGTTCGCGCCGCGGCCAATGCAGACAACTCCCTCGTTGGAAGAACGACTGACTTCGAGTTTATCGCTTCAAGCCGCGTTGACGGGTATCTCAAAGGCCGCGTCAGCCGCGACCGCATCGAGCGTGACAAGCTCATCACACCGGCGCACTTGGATCTGGTGGATCAGATGCGGGCGGACGGGTTTGTGGCAAAAGGCTTCAACTGGAGCTTTATCACCGGTGCCGATGCATCAGACTCCCGTGCTGAACAGGCGGGATTCGGAGTGTCCATGCTGGGCTCACTCTTCATGATGCTGGTGGTCCTGGTCCTGTCCCTGCCGATTGGGGTCGCGGCTTCACTCTACCTTGAAGAGTTTGCGCCCAAGAACTGGTTTACCGACCTTATCGAAGTGAACATCGCCAATCTGGCCGCCGTACCCTCCATCGTGTTTGGCATTCTTGGCCTTGCGGCGTTCATCCAGTTTGCCCATCTGCCGCAATCCGCACCGCTGGTGGGTGGACTTGTGCTGACGCTCATGACCCTGCCGACGATCATCATCTCCACCCGCGCGTCGCTCAAGGCTGTTCCTCCGTCCATCCGTGATGCAGCGCTGGGTGTGGGGGCCTCAAAGATGCAGGCCGTGTTCCATCACGTCCTGCCTCTTGCCATGCCCGGCATCCTCACCGGGACGATCATCGGTCTGGCTCAGGCCCTCGGCGAGACAGCCCCACTCCTGTTGATAGGTATGGTTGGTTTCATCGCGACCAACTATCCTGAAGGCGTCGTCGACGGTTTCCTTGCGCCCAATTCGGCCATGCCCGCGCAGATTTTTGAGTGGGCCAAACGCGCCGATCCCGCCTTCTATGAGCGCGCCTGGGCCGGCATCATTGTCCTTCTCATTTTCCTCGCCGCGATGAACCTCATCGCAATTGTCTTGCGTCGGCGCTTCGAACGGCGTTGGTAGGAGCTGAACATGAACCAGATGACCCCGGTCGAAATAGAGCAGACCGTCAAGAAGCTCAGCAAGAAGTCGGAAGTTGCCATGAACACCAAGATCCGCTCGCGGAATGTCCACGTCTACTATGGCGACAAGGAAGCCATCAAAGGCGTTGATCTGGACATTCCAGAGAAGCAGGTCACCGCACTTATCGGGCCGTCCGGTTGCGGAAAGTCCACATTCCTTCGTTGCCTTAACCGCATGAACGATACCATCGATATCTGCCGCGTGACCGGCAACATCGAAATCGACGGGCAGGACATTTATGACCCGAGTGTCGATGTGGTCGATCTCCGCGCGACGGTTGGCATGGTGTTCCAAAAGCCCAATCCGTTTCCCAAGAGCATTTATGAGAACGTGGCCTACGGGCCGAAGATTCACGGGCTCGCTCGCTCCAAAACCGACCTTGATGAGATTGTTGAAACCAGTCTGCGCCGCGCAGGTCTGTTTGACGAAGTCAAAGACCGATTGGACGCCCCCGGCACCGGCCTATCCGGCGGTCAGCAGCAGCGCCTGTGCATCGCCCGCGCCATTGCCGTGTCGCCCACCGTCATTTTGATGGATGAGCCCTGTTCGGCGCTTGATCCGATTGCAACGGCGATTGTGGAAGAACTGATCGACGAGCTGCGTGAGAACTACACCATCGTAATCGTGACTCACTCCATGCAGCAGGCTGCCCGCGTCAGCCAGATGACCGCCATGTTCCATCTTGGCGACATTGTCGAGCATGCCGACACCGACACCATCTTCACCAATCCGTCCGAGAAGCGCACGCAGGACTACATCACTGGCCGCTTTGGCTAGCCTGATGGGAAGTTCGGGAAAGACAGTTCAATGAACGATTTGGGCGAACATACCGTCAGCGCCTATGATGAAGAGCTGCAGGGCATCGTCGGCAAGATTGTCGAGATGGGTGGTCAGGCTGAGCGCATCATGGAGCAAGCCGTATCGGCTCTGCTTCGCGGCGATCAGGCTTTGGCCCAGACAGCGATTGCGGGCGACCAATTGCTGAACTCACTGCAACGCGATGTTGATGAGCAGGCGGTCCTCGTGATCACACGCCGCCAGCCTGTTGCGCAGGACTTGCGAGAGATTATCGGCGCCATTCGTCTTTCGGCTGACATTGAGCGCATCGGCGATCTTGGCAAGAACATTGCGCGCCGCGCGCTGGTGATTGATGGATCCATCAAACCCCAGGCCGCCTATGGCATTGAGCACCTCACCGATTTGGCGTCGGAGCAGGTGAAGAATGTCCTCGACGCCTATGCCGAGCGGGACGTGATGCGTGCCCAGGAGGTTTGGCGCCGCGACAGCGAGATTGACAGTGTTTACATGTCGCTCTTCCGCGAACTGCTCACATACATGATGGAAGATCCCCGGCAGATCACCAGCTGCACGAGCCTTCTCTTCTGCGCCAAGAATGTTGAGCGCATTGGAGATCACGCGACCAATATCGCCGAGACAATCTACTACATCGAGAAGGGCGAGGTTTACCCGCCCGAGGGCGATGAAGCCGGGCAAGCCCGGGGCGGCAACGTCTGAGCCGCGAAACCAGTTCAAGCAAACATACGGAACAAGATCCTATGAATGCACGTGCCAGCCTTGCCACCAATCCCGGACCGACTGTCTGGGTCGTTGAAGATGAAGCCGCGATCGGCCTCCTGTTGCAGTACAATCTCGAAGCTGAAGGATATGATGTTCGGGTCATCGAGCGCGGGGACGAAGCTGAGATCGCCCTGCGAGAGGAGTTGCCAGACCTTCTGTTGCTGGATTGGATGTTGCCGGGCCTTTCGGGCATTGAGCTCTGCCGTCGCCTGCGGGAGCGGCCGGAGTCTAAGGATCTGCCGATCATCATGCTGACCGCCCGTGGCGAAGAGGATGAGCGGATCCGGGGCTACACCACTGGTGCCGATGATTACATCACCAAGCCCTTCTCGCTGCCAGAACTTCATGCACGCACGAAGGCGCTCCTGCGCCGCGCCAAGCCCGAAGTGGTTTCAAACCGTCTCACAGCAGGCGACATAGAACTGGATCGAGCCGCACATCGGGTCCATCGCAATGGTCGTGAACTGCGACTTGGCCCCACCGAGTTCCGACTACTGGAGTTCTTTATGAAGGCGCCGGGCCGCGTCTATTCACGAGAACAGTTGCTCGATGGTGTCTGGGGGCGCGACATCTATGTGGATGAGAGGACTGTGGACGTGCATGTCGGTCGTCTGCGCAAAGCCATCAACAAGGGCCGACAAACCGACCCCATCCGCACGGTCCGTGGCGCGGGCTATTCGCTAGACGACAAGTTCGCTCGACCGAGCGGCTAACGCCCTATTTCCGAAGAGTCTCGGCATCTCTGAAGTTCGGACCAGAACCGAGCGATCTTAGGCGCGGCGACGTCCGCTGGTCGATGGCTGGTACGCTACCTTGCAATGGTACTCGCAATAGGGCGAGCCTTCCTTTACCGGCGCGCCGCAAAAGCTGAAATCGTCCGATGTGGGATCGCCCGTTGGCCACTTACAAGTGCGTTCGCTCACTTCAAGCAGTGTCAGCTCGCGAGACAGAGGGATAACAACATCCTCTGCCGCCTGTTGAAGTCGGAACTCAGTTTCAGGCGAAATGGCGTCCTTCATGGCGACATTGCCCATCACGACGCCGCTGCTGGTCCGCTTGTTCTGACTGGTCGCTCCTGATCCCTGACCTGCTGTGCGGGACGCTGTGGCTGTCTTCTTGCGGGCCGCTCTCGGTGCAGCGGAGGCGCTGCGCGGAGAGGAAGAGGATGCCTTCACGCGACCGGACATTCCAAGACGATGGACCTTGCCGATCACGGCGTTGCGCGTCACGCCGCCGAGCTGAGCCGCAATCTGGCTGGCGCTGAGGCCTTCCAGCCAGAGCTTCTTGAGAAGTTCCACGCGATCGTCGGTCCAAGAGGGGGAAGACATGGTCTCTCCTTCACGCTGTCCAATGCAGCAGATGGCGGACTCCGTTCCCGATCCCTGAATCGCTTCAGGGCGAACAGACACAGTTCGTGGTGGGAACAGCGCGCCAGCGTTTGATAAGTTGGATTGAATGTAGGGGACCGCAGAATCACCGACAAGAGTCGTGACCGTTACCCACCGTTATGACCTCGGGTTTTCCCCAAAACGAAATTGGGGAAAAGGCGCTGCGTCCTCTTGCGGTGCCGTTTGCTCAGCTGCGGCGGTTGTGGCTGAAGTTTGACAATTCGTGCGTCGGACGCGATACCGGTCACAGCACCCGCGACGCTCCAGGGATTTCCCTTGCCGTCGCGGGTTTTGGTTTTCAGGTCACAGCGCGTCGAGGGTGTGGCCAGTGGAGGCAAGCATGGAACAGGCTCTCAACCAGGCATCCGATCCTCTCTTTGGAACTTACAATCGCACACCAGCCGCGATGGTTCGCGGCAAGGGGGCCTGGGCTTGGGATAAGAACGGCAACAAATGGCTCGACTTCGGGTCAGGCATCGCGGTGAACTCCCTTGGCCATGCGCATCCACGTCTGGTCGAAGCTGTTCGCAAGCAGGCGGGCGAGATCTGGCACACGTCCAACCTGTTCGAGATTGAGGGTCAAACACGGCTGGCCCAGCGGCTCGTTGATGCGACTTTCGCCGACAAAGTGTTCTTTTGTAACTCGGGTGCTGAGGCGCTGGAGGGCTGCATCAAGACCGCCCGGCGGTACTTTTACGACGCGGACCAGCCTGATCGCTACGAGATCATCACCTTCGAAGGTGCGTTCCATGGCCGAACGCTGGCCACCATCGCGGCCGGCGGGCAGCAGAAATATCTCGAGGGCTTCGGGCCGAAGGCGAGTGGTTTCACACAGGTTCCCTTTGGTGATCATGAGGCCTTGAAGGCAGCCATCGGTCCGCAGACGGCGGCCATTCTCGTCGAGCCCATCCAGGGCGAGGGCGGTGTGCGCCCGGTGCCCGACCAGTGTTTGCGCGGGTTGCGAGAGCTTTGCGATGAGCACGGTATTCTGCTCATCTATGATGAAGTGCAGACCGGCGTTGGGCGCACCGGCTGGCTGTACGCCTATGAAAAGTCCGGTGCAGCCCCTGATCTTCTCGCAACAGCCAAGGGGTTGGGCGGTGGTTTTCCCATAGGTGCGTTCTTGGCAACAGAGGCCGTTGCGGCTCCCATGGTGCCCGGGACACACGGCACAACTTTTGGCGGCAATGCCCTGGCCATGTCGGTTGGAAACGCTGTTCTGGATGTTGTTCTCGAAGACGGGTTTCTCGACATGGTTCGCCAAAAAGCCGGGCGGCTCCGCCAGCGCATGGCGCAAATCGTCGACACATATCCAGATCTTGTGGAGGCCGTTTACGGGGAGGGGCTCCTGTCGGGCTTCAAGGCCAAGGTGCCGGCTGGGCAGCTTGTGGCTGCCATGCACGCAGAGCACCTCATCACGATACCGGCGGGCGCGAATGTGATCCGCATCCTGCCACCTCTGAACGTGGAGGATGCCGAGATTGATGAAGCCATGGCGCGCGTTGATCGCGCTTTTTCCACCTTTCAGGCATCGGCCTGATCCGTCCCGATTTCAGAACTGGCATTTCGCATGACCTTGAACCATTTTCTTGATCTATCGGACTTCGAACCTGACCAGCTGACAACGATGCTGGACGCGGCAGCCACGATGAAGGCGACCACCGAGGGGCGTTTCAGCGACGGCCCGCTCCGCGGCAAAGTTCTGGCCATGATCTTCGACAAACCATCCACTCGCACCCGCGTCTCTTTCGATGTGGGCATGCGTCAGCTGGGCGGTGAGACGCTGATATTGTCACCCAACGACACGCAGCTTGGCCGGGGCGAAACCATCGCCGACACCGCTCGTGTTCTGTCGCGCTATGTGGATGCGATCATGATCCGCACGGGTCCGCATGACCGGCTGAGCGAATTGGCAAAATATGCGACCGTGCCCGTCATCAACGGCCTCACCGATGATACCCATCCCTGCCAGATCATGGCAGATGTGCTGACCATGCGTGAGCGGTGGCAAAGTCTTGAAGGCCGCACGGTTGCGTGGGTCGGGCCACAGAACAATGTGCTGAACTCCTTCATGGAGGCGGCGTCAGCCTTCGGTTTCAAATTGCGCATCGGCACACCTGTTGAGCATCCGGCGGATCCACGATATCTCCAGCCTGCTCTTGCGGCAGGTGCCGACATCGAGACCTTCAACGATGCCATGAGCGCAGTCGCCGGTGCTGACGCAGTGGTGACCGATACATGGGTGTCGATGCATGAAGACGGCGATGGTCGTGGTCACAACGTGTTCGCTCCCTTTCAGGTCAACGATGCACTGATGGCAGTCGCAAAGCCTGATGCCATCTTCCTGCACTGTCTGCCGGCCCACCGGAATGAGGAAGTCACGGATGCTGTGATGGATGGTCCTCAATCCGTGGTGTTTGATGAGGCCGAGAACCGGCTGCACGCGCAAAAAGCGGTTCTGGTGCACGCCATGTCGGCTGGCTGAGGGCAGTCTTGCAGGCTGCCATTGAGCCTCCTACTTACGCCGCTTGTAAAGATCATGTGCTGCCCCGCAGCAGAGGAACACAACCATGACCAGCGGTGAGACGCCTTCCAATCCGGCTGCGCAAGTCGAAAGCCCCGCCTCGGGCAATCCTGCTTTCCAGGAGCTGGACACCAGCGCCCATGCCCTGAACCGCGTCCTGCCATTCGCTGTTGAGGAACTGGACCTTCGGGGCAAAGCTATCACTTTGAGCAGTGAGTTTGACGCCATCGTGCGGCGCCATGGCTATCCCAGTGAAATCAAGCGGGCACTCGGGGAAGCAGTTGCTTTGGCCGCGCTACTGGGCACCACGCTGAAATTTGATGGCAAGTTCATCCTGCAAACCCAGTCCGACGGGCTGCTCGACATTATGGTCGTCGAGTTTCGCACGCCTTCCAACATCCGTGCCTACGCACGCTATGATGAAGAACGCCTGGCGGAAGCCGTCGCTCGCAATGCCGCTTCGCCGAAAGATCTTCTGGGTGAGGGCATTCTTGTCATGACCATAGATCAGGGCGCGGACATGCAGCGCTATCAGGGCATTGTGCAGCTTGATGGTGTTGGCCTTGAAGAAGTGGCTCACCGCTACTTCCGCCAATCGGAACAGATACCCACCGTGGTGCGTCTGGCCGTCGGTCAGCTTTACGGGCCCAATGGTGGGGATCCGGTTTGGCGCGTGGGCGGCTTGATGGCCCAGTTCCTGCCGGAATCCGAAGAGCGCATGCGTATGCGCGATCTTCATGGTGGCGACGGCGCACCCGAGCCTGACGAAAGCGACGAAGACGACGCCTGGACCGAAGCCGTCGCGTTGATGGGCACGGTGGAAGACGATGAGTTGCTGGACCCTGAGATCTCAGCCGAGCGCTTGCTTGTCCGCCTCTTCAACCAATACGACATCCGGGTGTTCGATCCGATGCCGGTGCTCGATCGGTGCAGTTGCACACGCGAGCGCCTGGCGCAGGTGATAGACCGGATGAGTGTAGAAGAGCAGCGCGACATTGCGGTCGATGGTGTCATTACGGCCAATTGCGAGTTCTGCACCAAATCCTACAGGTTCGCTGTTCCAACCTAACCATTGTGTTGCCGGACTGTAACTTGCTGTTGGGCGGGGAAGCGTTATCTCAAGAGGTATAACTGCTGAGCTCAGGGCCAAAAGCATGTTGGAAAAGACCCCGGAAAACGAGTTGAACGTGCAGGAAACTCCGGCGCTGGAAAGCGCGCGGCCGGAACCTGAACCCGTTTCCAGTTCAACTTGGAAGCAGGGCATTGTCCTTTCGTTCCGTCTGATCCTGCAGATCGCATTGATGCTTCTAGTTCTGGGGGCGTCGGTGTACATCATGCAGCGCCTCATCTCTTCTGCACCCGAGCCGCGCGGCCGCCCGCCATTCCAGACCGTCTTCACCGTAGAGGCGGCGAATGTGGCACTGCGGTCCAACCAGCCAATCTTTTCGGTTTTCGGTACGGTGACCGCCGCGCGAGATGTCGAATTGCGGGCTCTGTCACCTGGCGAGATCACAACGGTCAGCGACAATCTTCAGGCCGGTCAGCGGATTGAACTCGGGGATGTGCTCGTCGAAATCGATACGTTCGAATATGAGGGTGCGCTTGCGGAAGCTCGGGCCAATCTGGCCGAAGCAGAAGCCCGCCTTGCCGAAAAGCAGGCACGCATAGAAGGCGCTGAGGCCCAGATCGAAGGGACTGAGCGTCAGCTGGAAATCGCGCGAGAAGATCTGGCTCGAGCCGAGGATCTGGTTTCCCGCGGCACGCTGCCGGCGAGGGACCTTGAAAACCGCCGCATCCAGGTGAACGAGCGCGAACTCGCCCTTGTTCAGCGTCTCGGCAATCTGGATGTCGAGCGGGCTGGTGTCGCCCAGTTGGAAGCGCAGGCAGACCGCCTGAAATGGCGTGTAACGCAGGCTCAGCGGGCGCTGGAGAACACGCGGCTCACTGCGCCGTTCAGCGGCATCATTCGTTCGGCCGACGCGGCAGTCGGGCGCAACGCCAACGGATCTGATGTGCTGGTTTCCATCTATGATGACAACGAGCTTGAGGTCCGCTTCACCCTGTCCGACGGCCAGTTCGGACGGCTTGTATCAAGCGAGCAGGGCCTTGTTGGCAGACCGATCGAGGCGTCATGGAATGTCGGAGGGCAGGACTACACATTCACCGGCGAGATCGCGCGCACCGGCGCGCAAATATCTTCCGACCGTGGCGGCGTGGAAATGTTCGCACGTATTGAAGCCAGCTCAGGCGGGGTCACCCTGAGACCCGGTGCGTTTGTTGAGGTCCGGGTGCCGGACCGCGTTTTCCAAACCAGTGCGCTTGTGCCTGAGACGACGCTCTACGATGGGGACCATGTCTATGTGATCATGGATAGCCAGCTTGAGCGCCGTGACGTCGAAGTTCTGGCATATGACGGCAATGATGTCGTCATCCGTGGCGATCTGGTCGACGGAGAGCGTCTGCTCAACACCCGTCTCGCGCAGATCGCGGAAGGCACAAAGGTCCGCACCGCTGATGAACCGATTGCAGCGGCGCCGGGTCGCCCGGGCGCTGGCGACCGCCCGGCTGGTGCCGGTAGGCCGGAAGGCCGTAGAGCCGGTGCCAATGGGGAGCGAGGCCAGCGTGGTGAGCGCGGTTCCCGCCAAGAACGGGCATCCGACTAGATGTCGGCTGCAAAGAACAGCAATGCGCCAAGTCGCGGCGGCGTTCTGGGCCCTTTGGTCGAGACTTTTGCCCGGCACCGCAACGCCGCGAATCTTCTCATGGTGTTGATGGTCCTGTTTGGCCTTTACGCCCTGGCGCGCATCAACACGCAGTTCTTCCCCACCATCGCCACCCAGACGGTCACCGTTTCAACCGCTTGGTCTGGAGCCAGCGCGGAAGATGTCGCCTCCAACGTGCTGGAAGTGATAGAACCGGAAGTTCGCTTCATTGACGGGGTCAAGAAAGTTCAGTCCTATGCCCGCGAAGGCAATGGATCGGTCTTCATCGAGTTCGAACCCGACACTGACATGCTCACCGCCAAAGGCGATGTCGACGCGGCGGTCTCTTCCATATCCAATCTGCCGGAAGACGCGGAAACGCCCAAAGTCAGCTACAGGCAGTTCTTTGATCGGGTGGCCAAGATCGCCCTTTATGGTGATGTGCCGGAGCAGACGCTTGCCTTTTATGCCCGTCAGATCAGGGATGATTTGATTGAGCGGGGCATCGACAAGGTCTCGTTCGCGGGCCTGCGCGATGAAGAACTCAGGGTGACGGTGCCCGAGCGCGAGTTGCGTCGGCTCGATCTATCCGTCGAGGACATATCCCGTGCGATTGCCGGTAACTCGCGTGACCAGCCTTCCGGCAAGTTGGACGGGAACTTTGAGCGCCAATTGCGCGCCGTGTCGGATGTCGAAACGCCCCGAAGCCTCGGTGATGTGAAAGTCCGTGCATTCTCATCCGGCGAAGCGGTGCGGTTGAGCGACATAGCCCGTATTGAGAACAGTTTCGACAAGAACGGTCGCGTCGCCTTTTCGGGCAAGCAGCGCGCCATCGAACTCACCGTCGAGCGTGCGCCCACTGCCGATACGCTCAAAACTGCAGGTGTTCTGGCTGACTACCTGGCCGAGATTGACGGCAATTTGCCCGCCGGCCTGAACGTGGTGCAGTACGATGTGAGCGCCGACCGTCTGTCAGAGCGCATCTGGCTTCTCGTTGAGAACGGCCTCATGGGTCTCGCAATCGTGGTTGCTGTTCTCTTTATTTTCCTCAATGCACGGATCGCGTTCTGGGTCGCCGCTGGTATCCCTGTGGCTATGATGGCGACCTTGGGTCTGATGTATATTACCGGCCAGACCGTCAACATGATCTCGCTGTTTGCGCTCATCATGACGCTTGGCATCATCGTGGACGATGCCATCGTGGTCGGCGAACATACGGCCACCCGCTTCGCCATGGGTGACGAGCCCACGGAAGCCGCGATCAACGGTGCTGGCCGGATGGTGACGCCTGTGATCGCGGCCATGTTGACGACTCTGGCGGCGTTTGCGCCGATCCTCCTCATCGGAGATACGGTTGGTCAGATCATGGGCGTGCTGCCCCTCGTCGTCATGGCGGTGATCGTGGCCAGTCTTGTCGAGTGCTTTCTTGTACTGCCGGGTCACCTCGCTCACGGCCTGCAGCCCACCAGGCGCCGACGCTGGAGTTTCTTCGGGCAGTTTGTTTTCGCACTGGGCATTGCCGTGTTCACACTGTCTCTTCTCACGCGAGAAGCCGGTTTGCCCTTGCCGTCATCCGTCCAAAGCTTGTTCGACGTTATTGAAGGCTGGGTGGAATCGGCCGGCGCCGTCAATGAACGGTTGGGGTCGGTGGTTCTGGCGTTGTCCGTTGCGGCATTCGGCCTGATCGTGGGGACGCTCATCGAGGCGATCGTGGCCCTGGTTCGAGCTGTTATGAGAGCGGTGTTCGCGCGCTCTGAGGCGCCTGCCAACGCCAATGAACCGGGCGCTCTGCGCCGAGGCTTCGACGCTGGCTTCAACTGGTTCCGGGACCACCCCTTCCGGGGGCTCGTGCGGCTGAGCTACAGCTTTCGCTATGTGACGGTCGCCCTGTGCATCGGTGCCATACTGATTGGTGTGGTCGGGCTGCTGCGGGGCGAACGCGTCGGCTTCGTCTTCTTCCCGTCCCCGGAGGCCGAAAGCCTGAACGGCCGGATCGTCTTTTACGCTGGCACGCCCGAAGAGAAGCAGGTCGACGCGCTGTTTTCTGTACTCGATAGCCTTGATGCGGCGGTTGCGGAAATCCAGCCAGAAGGTGAGAAGCTGGTTCATTCCAGTTTCACCTCGCTGGGCACCGATGGCCGACGGGCCGGAGACAATGTTGCCCGGATTTCCGTGCAACTTACATCCTCTGAGGAACGGTCGGTCCGCACCAGCGAGATTCTGAGGGCCTGGCGTGCCGGGCTTCCGACACCCGAAGGTGTTCGCCGCCTGTCCATCAGTGCGCCACGTGCTGGTCCGCCCGGCAGCGACATCGACATTGAGCTGCAGGGCCCGGACGTGGCACTGCTCAAATCCACCGCCGAAGAAGTGCTTGAGCTGGTTTCAAGTCTGGAGGGCGTCTCCGGAGCACGGGACAATCTGCCTTATGGCAACCCGGAACTGGTGCTTGAACTCACACCGCGCGGCGAGTCTCTGGGCTTTTCAATTGCTGACGTCGGCCAGCAGCTTCGCAACACCTATGAGGGATCCATCCCCCGTCGCTTTGCCCGGGGCGACAGTGAAGTCGCCATTCGCGTGATCGCCGAAACCCGAAACCGGGGCACGGCCAATCTCCAGACGTTCGAACTGCGCAGCCCAAGCGGCGAGTTTGTGCCTTTGCTTGATGTGGTGAACACGACGGAGCGTCAAGGGTTTGCAGCGGTTGAACGGCTTGATGGCAAAACCGTCGTCAATGTTCAGGCCAGTCTCGACAATGATGTCATGACCTTGTCCCAGGCACAGGAAGCTCTGCGGTCCGGAGGACTGGATGAGATCGTGCAGGCTGCCGGCGTTGACTATCGCTTCAGCGGCCGCGCCGAAGAGCGGTCGGCTGCCTTCGCCGATCTGGGCACGGGCACTCTGGTGGCGTTGGCCGTAATCTACATCATCCTCGCATGGGTGTTCTCGAGCTACTGGCGGCCTTTCTCGGTGATGCTGATCATACCGTTCGGCATCGTCGGCGCAGTTGTCGGTCACTATCTTTTGGATCAGAACCTGACGATCCTGTCGCTTATCGGCCTCCTCGGCCTGTCGGGGATTCTGGTCAACGACTCCATCATTCTCGTGTCGCGCCTGGATGAGCGCATAGAGCAGGGCGACAGCGTCAAAGAAGCCGCCATAGGCGCGAGCCAGGATCGCCTGCGCGCGGTGCTTCTGACATCTTTGACCACGATAGGCGGTCTCTTGCCGCTGCTCTATGAAAAGAGCCTTCAGGCTCAGTTCCTGATGCCGATGGCGATCACAATGGTGTTTGGCCTCGCGGTCGCCACTGTGTTGGTTCTGTTTCTTGTTCCGTGCCTCGTCGGGATTGGAGACGATATTCAGCGCGTGTTTCGTTTCACGTTCGGCAGCCGTCGCAGTCGCGGTGGGCGCGCAGATCAGGGTCTCGAGCCAGCTGAGTGATCTCGCTACATCCGCCAGAAGCGCGGGATGAACAGCACCAGGATCGTGAACAATTCCAGCCGCCCGATCAGCATGCCGATGGCGAGCAGCCATTTGGCTGTTGAATTGAGTGGTTCGTAGGTGCCGGTTGGTCCGATCACGTCCCCGAGCCCGGGACCGACATTTGAGATCGCAGACCCCGCGCCGGAGTAGGCTGTGATCAGATCGAGGCCAGTGAAATTCAGCGCCACAGCAAGCAGAACAAAGCTGACGAAGTACAGAAAGAAGAAGGACAGAACAGCGGTCGCCGCATCGTCGCTGATTGGGCGCCTGTTGAACCGCTTCACATAGATGCCATTGGGATAGATCATCTCATGCAGATGCTGACGGATGATCTGGTACAAAACCTGAAAGCGGAAAATCTTGATGCCGCAGGATGTGGAGCCAGCGCATCCTCCGATGAACATGATGACGAAGAAAAATGCGACTGAAGCCGGTCCCCAGGCTCCATAGTCCGTGGATGCGTACCCCGTTCCGGTCATGATGGACGTCACGCTGAAAGCCGCAGTGATGAAGGTTCTCAGTCCTTCCGGTTCAGCGGCGGCCAGTGCCATGGCATAGGCTATGATGGAAAAGACCGTGATCAGCACAAGAAACAGGCGCACCTGCTGGTCCTTTAACAGGCTGGAGAGGCTGCCCTGTACGGCTTGCACGTAGAGGATGAACGGAATGGCCCCCGCCAGCATGAAGATCGTTGCGATGACCTCAATCTCCGCACTGTCAAACCAGGCGATCGATGCGTCCCGGGTTGAATGCCCGCCGGTGGCGACAGTGGTCATGGCGTGGGCGAATGCGTCCAGCGGCGTCATTCCGGCCAGAAGGTAAGCGAATGCGCAGGCGATGGTGAAACCAACGAAAATTCCGGTCAGGGACCCGGAGATCTGGGTTGCCCGGGGCAGAATTTTCTCCGCCGTGTCAAACGCCTCAGCCTTGAACAGCTGCATTCCGCCGATCTGCAGCATGGGCAGAACGGCCACCGCCATCACAATGATGCCTAGGCCGCCGAGCCATTGCTGGATGGCGCGCCACATCAGAATACCGGGCGGTGCCTGCTCCAGGCCAACAATGACGGTTGCTCCCGTCGTTGTGAGGGCTGACATACTCTCAAAGAATGCGTCCGTGAAGCCTGGAACAACGCCCGAAAAGTAATAGGGCAGGGCGCCGAAGGCCGCCAATGTGGTCCAGGCCGTTGCGGTCATGACCAGTGCCTGTCGGGTGCTCAGCGCGCCGCGTATGCCGCGATTGGCGAGGAACAGCACGCTGCCCGTGCCAGCTGTCAGCGCAAAGGTGATCGCAAAGACCCGCCAGTCCGCATTCGACTGTGCCCAGTCGATGGTGGCGGGCACGAGCATGGCTGTTCCCAGCGTTGTGAGCAGCACGCCGATAACCGTCAGGATCGGACGCAGATCAATGGTCACATGAGACTCCGCAGACGCGGTGGTCGGCACGGAACGCTATCAATTGAGGACCGGCTGGCTGTCCGGCAGATCGAGAGAGAAAGCGGGAATGTCGACTTCGAATTCCCGACCATCTGAAGCTCTCATGCGATAGCGGCCATGCATCATACCTGACGGCGCGCTGAGGGGGCAGCCGGACGTGTACTCAAAGCTCCCGCCCGGCTCCAACACCGGCTGTTCGCCGACCACTCCCGCGCCGGCCACTTCCTCCACCTGCCCGTTGGAATCGGTGATGTTCCAATAGCGGCTCATGAGTTGAACTGTGTCGGCGCTCTCATTCTCCACGACCACATTGTAAGCCCAGAAGTAGTGATTGGCATCCGGGTCGCTCTCATCGGCCAGAAAGTAAGGGCGTACCGAAACTTTGATCGATCTGGTGGTCTGCTGGTACATGGTCGTTCGCGAATGCTTGTCTGGCAGGGTTGCCTGCAAGCAGATATAGCCCCCGTTGAAAGATGCGCCAAGCGCGGCGAAACGGAGACTGCAATGCTCGATGGCTGGGCCCGCCGACATATAGATCCGCCCATCAACAGATTGGCAGACGGGTTGGCCAATTTGGGTGTGACAGCCAATGGGGTGACGCTCGCAGGCTTTGCGCTGGGTTGTCTGGCGGCTGTTGCGATCGCCACCGGCGAGTTCTGGCTAGGGCTGGTGCTGCTACTGGTATCGCGCATCGCCGATGGGTTGGACGGAGCAGTGGCCCGGGCCAGCGGCAGCGCTTCCGACTTTGGCGGGTTCCTCGATATCACCCTCGATTTCGCTTTTTACGGCCTCATCCCGCTGGCATTCATCATTGCGGATCCTCAGGCAAACGCTGTGGCCGGTGCCGTTCTGCTTCTCAGCTTCTACGTCAACGGAGCGAGCTTCCTCGCCTATGCGATCATGGCCGAGAAGCGGAAGTTCACCGAGAGCCCAAGGGGCAAGAAGTCGCTCTTCTACACGACGGGTTTGGCCGAAGCGACAGAGACCATCCTGGTGTTCTGCATATGGTGCGTGTTTCCGGCGTGGTTTGTTCCGGTAGCCTGGATATTCGCGGCGGTCGTTTTCTACACCGCCTTCTCGCGCATCATGCTGGCTCGCCGAGACTTCGCCTAGCGCACGCCGAGGGCGCCGATGAGGAGAGCGACCACCGCTCCCAGCGTGATGACAGTGCGCAATGGCCCAAACCAACTGGGCAAGGCTCCTGATCGGACACTCCGAAAATCCCATACCCACTGGGCGACAAAGCATCCGATCAACACGATCAAGGCTGTGAAGGCGGGCATCAGCAGAGTGAGCCAACCGGCGAGCGACGGCAGAACTGACAATGCCAGCACGACCCGCCGGGCACCCTGTGCCCCCCGCGGACCGGTGATGGCCGCGCCCCAGCGTATGCCTCCCAGAAACGCGAGAATGGTCGCGCCATAACCGACCAAAGCGAGCCGCTCGTAGAGTTCGCCGCTATCGGCAGCAAATAGAAACAGCGCCAGCGCCCAGAACGGGATCAAACCGCCCACCGCGAGCACCCAGGCCGCGAGGCGCATCTGATCGTCTGTGTTGTTGGGATCGTTGGTCATTTCTTCCGGAAGATAACGCTCGCAAGCCATCCGGCAAACATGGCCAGCGCAACGGTTACCAGACCATAGTAAAGGCCATGGTTCTGAGCGGCATCATAGGTGAATGCCTCAAAGCCGGACTTGCTGACCGTGAATTCCGTGGCGGCCGTGTCGAGCAATGCGCCATCCGTGAAAAGATATCCCCGCACGATGTGGCTACCGATGGGCACGTTGGCCGGTATTTCGACCCGAGCCTTGAAAAGAACGGGTGTGAGGAACCCGATGGCTCCGACGTTCTGCACGTAAAGGCCCTTGTCGAGCTTGAGCCGTTTAAACGCCTCCCGGAACTCTTCGTCGCTGTTCTGGATCGCAATGGGTACTGAAGGCAGCCCGATACCCAAGCCTCGGAAGGTGACCTCGTTGGCGATTTCATCGAGAGGACGGGTCGTCGAAACCGAGTAGGACCCCGGTGCCGCCTGAACACTTCGCCCCTGCGTATTGACCCAGATCCCCAGTACGCGCTCTTTGAGGCGCACCTCGGACATCTCGCTGGGTCCCTGAAGTTCCACCACGACATCATAGTGCTGGGTGTCACCAAAACGGGCGAGACCATCCTCCACCGAACCGAAGATGGTCAGATCGGTGCCGTTGAAATCAGAGCCAATGGAGATCTCTTCGCGACCCAAGCCAATGTGCAACTCTTCCGCAGCCGCGCCAGATGTCATCAGGAGCGGTACGAGGATGCCCATCAGAATTAGCATCGAATTCAGCAGACGGACCATCTCAGTGCCCTCCGCCGACAAATGTTTGAATGGAGTAAAGCTCGTCCGGTGTCAGCACCAGGTCGATCAGGAGCCGTGCGCATACAGCCAGAACGATCAAAGCCAGCAGGGCTCTCAGCTGTTCTGCACGCAGCCTCTGTCCGACGCGAACGCCCATCTGGGCTCCAATGACGCCGCCGATGATGAGCGTAAGGCCGAGAATGATGTCCACGGTCTGGTTGGTGTGTGCCTGAATGACCGTTGTGTAGGCCGTCACAAACATGATCTGAAACAGCGATGTCCCGATCACCACATTGGTCGGCACCTTCAGAAGGTAGATCATGGCGGGCACCATGATGAACCCGCCGCCCACGCCCATGATAGAGGCCAGAATGCCAACCAATGCACCGAGCGCCAGAACCGGGATTGCGGACAGATAGAGCCGGGAGCGCTTGAACTTCATTTTCAGCGGAAGCCCATGGATCCAGTTATGGTCTCCAGGCTTGCGCATCTCGCCGCTGCCGCCGGACTTCTTCACCTTACGGATCGCGTTGAGGCTTTCGATCAGCATGAGCGTGCCGATGCCACCGAGGAAAACAACGTAAAGGATCGAAATCACCAGATCGAGCTGACCAAGACTGCGCAGGATCCGGAACAGCTGAACCCCGATGGTGGATCCGACAAGGCCTCCGCATAAGAGGACCAGTCCGAGCTTGATGTCGACCGTCTGTCGCCTGAGATTGGCCAGCGTTCCCGAGAAGGAAGACGCGGCCACCTGGGCGGCTTCCGTGGCCACGGCGACGGCGGGCGGAATGTTGTAGAAGATCAGGAGAGGCGTCATCAGGAAACCGCCGCCAACCCCGAACATGCCCGACAGAAAGCCCACCGCTCCCCCCATGGCGAGCAGCACGAAGATGTTCACCGACATTTCCGCAATGGGCAGATAGACGTACATCTGCGGCCTTACTGTGCGTTCGTCTTCGTCAGACCTGATCGTCGCCCGCTGGCTGATGCGGCAAAGCCGCCAGCTGCCTTTTCGTCTCGGTAAGATGGCAAGGCTTGGCGGTTTGCAGTCTGCGCGCAGGCAACAGGCTTGCGCTTTGCCATGCGCCCGCTTGGGCGGCCTGTCAAATGTCCAGAGGGGCTAAGGCGTCGATTGATTTTGTTTTGAGACCAGAGACTTGTCGCTTGATGCTCTTTGGCACCATTGATGCCGCTAGCCAGGCTGACCACCGGCCTTCCGGACCTCGGCTCGCGTATCGACGTCCAGCGTTGCTGCGTTGCCAATATCGACAAGCTCGGCACCCTCGACCAGCGCCTTTGCACCCTGATCTCCGGACAGGTTGCGAAGCATCGGAACGTGCTTTGAAGGAAAGAGAATAGGGTGGCCCGGCGCGTCCCTGTTCGCGCCCCGAACGATCTGTTGGGCTCCAAGCTTTTGCCATCTGGCGATAATTGCGTCGAAGTGCGGGGTGTCCAAATCCGGCATGTCGGCAAAGGCCAACAGCAGTCCCTGCTTCGACACCCGGCTAGCGGCGCATGCGATGCTTGTGCCCATGCCATCGGCATGCTTGGGATTGTGAATGATTTGCACGGGGAGGTCTCTCAACGCTTCTGTGACCCGCGCTTGATCGTGTCCTATCACAACGCGAACCTCCATACAGAGGCTGTCGAGCAAGCGCTTTGCCTGACGCCGTACCAGTGGTTTGTCGTCAAACAGGGCCAGAACCTTGCTGGCCCCCTCCATGCGCCTTGCCTGACCCGCTGCCAGCAAGACGCCGACAACATTCTGTGTGTCAGCCATCGACGAAGTGCTTGGAGAGCTTCAGACCCTGCGCCTGATAGTTGCTCTTGATATCTGAGCCGTAAAGCATGCCAGGACGCTCAGCCATTCGCTCATAGAACAGTGAGCCGACCAACTGTCCGTGCTCAAGAATGAACGGCACTTCATGGCTGCGCACTTCCAGCACGGCGCGGCTGCCTTTGCCCCCTGCTGCGTCATGCCCAAAGCCGGGATCGAAGAAGCCCGCATAGTGAACCCGAAATTCACCGACCAAAGGGTCGAAGGGCACCATCTCCGCCGCAAACATGGGTGGCACATGCACGGCTTCTGCCGAGACGAGGATGTAGAACTGGTCTGGATCGAGAACCAGCTCCGGCGCTCCGCGCCGGTGAATGGGTTCCCAATAGTCCAGCACCGTATGGGTGCCGGGCTTGTCCACATCCACAACCGCCGTGTGGCGTTTGCCTCTATACCCCACCAGGCCATCGGCATTGCCCTCAAGATCAATGGACACGGAGACTGCCCCGTTTGCGATGACCGGTCGGCCGCCAGTCGCCAAATTTTCCGCTGCGTGGAGAATGTCGAGTTCCGCCGCCGTCAGCCGCGGATGGCCGGCCCGGAAACGGATTTGGCTCAGTCGAGAGCCGGTGCGCGCCACAATGGGGAACGTCCGTGGCGAGACTTCGAGGTAGAGAGGGCCATCATAGCCCGCCGGAATCTGATCGAATTCCTGCCCGCCATCGGTGATGACGCGCGTGAAAACGTCCAGGCGGCCCGTTGAGCTTTTCGGGTTTGCAGATGCCGCTATGGATGAAGGCAGGCTGAGGCTCTCCAGCAGAGGAACGATGTAGACGCAGCCGGTCTCAAACACCGCGCCATCCGTCAGATCGAACTCGTGCAGCTTGAAGCGTTCGAGTTTGTCTGAGACGGGAACGCCAGGCCCGGGCAGGAAGCTGGCCCGCACGCGGTAGGCGCGCTCTCCTAAGCGGAGGTCAAGGCTGGCGGGCTGCACCTGGCCGTCCGCTGCAGGCATCGCCAGCTTCAGGCAGCCATCGGCCACCAGATTGTTGATCTGTTGACTGGCCAGAATGCCATCGAGGCTGTTCCAAGCGGTGCTCATAGCTCCCACTTAATCATGATCATCATTTGACGAAAGCGCAGCGCCGTGGCAGAGCCTCCTTATCCCGTGGTGATTTGCCGATCAGCTTGCAGCCACGTTAAACAAGTCGCTAAGGGGTCCTGCGGTCAGTGGCCGGTCAGCCTCATGCTTTTGGGCATTAGCGACCGGTCTTTTTTATGCCCGCCTCTCAGTTGGTGCGGGTTCAGTACGGAGCCAGTCATGACCGCGTCTGACCAACAGGCCAACAAGCCAAACCGTCACCTCGCCACAGAAATGGTGCATGCTGGCACGACCCGCAGCCAGTGGGGCGAGACGTCCGAAGCCCTGCATCTGACTCAGGGTTTTGTCTACGACAGCGCCGAAGCCGCCGAAGCCCGCTTCAAGGGCGATGATCCCGGCTTCATCTATTCGCGTTACGCAAACCCCACCGTCGACATGTTTGAGAAGCGCATGTGTGCCCTCGAGGGTGCTGAGGACGCGCGCGCGTTCACCTCGGGCATGGCGGCGGTGACGGCCAGTCTGATGTGTCAGCTCAGCGCCGGCGATCACATCGTCGCTGCACGTGCCCTGTTCGGCTCCTGTCGGTGGGTGTGCGAAACATTGCTGCCCAAAATGGGTGTCGCCTGCACCCTGGTGGATGGCCGCGATCTGAAGGCGTGGGACGCGGCAACCCGGGACAACACGAAGGTCTACTTCCTGGAGAGTCCCACCAACCCAACGCTGGAACTAGTGGATATTCGCGGTGTGGCCAACCTCGCAAACATGCGCGGCATCAAGGTGGTGGTCGACAATGTGTTCGCTACGCCGATCTGGCAGAAGCCGCTGGAACTCGGGGCGCATATTGTCGTCTATTCCGCGACCAAACACATTGACGGCCAGGGTCGATGTCTGGGCGGTGTCGTTCTGTCGGATAAAGAGTGGATCGACGATCATCTTCACGACCACTTCCGCCATACCGGGCCGGGCATCAGCCCGTTCAACGCCTGGGTGCTGCTCAAAGGGCTGGAGACGCTGGAACTGCGCGTGCAACGACAGACCGACAGCGCAGCCAAGCTTGCGGATCTGCTGGCCGATCACGATGCCGTATCGAAGGTCATCTACCCCGGCCGAAAGGACCATCCGCAATATGACGTAGCCCAGCGCCAGATGGGTGGGGGGTCGACTCTGGTGGCGTTCGAACTGAAGGGCGGCAAGAAGGCCGCCTTCGCCTTCGAGAACGCTCTCAATGTGATCCAGATCTCCAACAATCTGGGGGACGCAAAGAGCCTCGTCACACACCCGGCGACAACCACGCACAAGAACCTAAGCGACGAGGATCGTGTGGAGCTTTCCATCACCGACGGCACCGTCCGGCTCAGCGTGGGCCTCGAAGATGTGCGGGATCTCTGCTCTGATGTTGAACATGCTTTGGCGGTGATCTGACAACCACTCGACAGTTCTGTCGAGCGGTCTAGATGTCGGGCATGACCAAGGCAGAAGTAGCACTCTTTCAGCCGCTCACGATGCCCTGTGGCGTTGAGCTCAAGAACCGCATCGCCAAGTCCGCCATGTCGGATTCGCTCGGCGACGGACGGGGCGGACCCACCGCTGCGCAGATGAGGCTCTATGAGCGATGGGCTGAAGGCGGCGCTGCGCTCTCCATCGTTGGCGAAGTGCAGGGCGACCCCCATGCTGCCGAGAAGCCCGGTAATCTGGTTCTCACTCCCGATACGGACCTTGATCCACTCAAGAAACTCACACGCTGCGGCGGATCGAACAAAACCCAGTTCTGGGCTCAACTCGGTCATGCCGGGGCGATGACGCACCCGCCTTTGGCTGGCTCAGCTGGTCCGGTTGGGCCGTCCAGCCTCGCGCTTCCCGATGCTCAGGTGAAAGCCATGAGCCTGGGCGAGGTGCAGGCGATCCCCGATCTCATGGCGCAAACTGCCCTGATCGCCAAATCTGCGGGCTTCACCGGTGTTGAAGTGCATGCCGCCCACGGCTTTCTACTGAGCCAGTTTCTGTCACCTCTGTTCAACAAAAGAGACGATGTTTACGGCGGCTCCATTGCCAATCGTGCGCGGTTGACGCTGGAGGTGATCGAGGCCGTTCGCGGGGCAGTCGGTCCCTCCTTCCCGGTTGGCTTGAAGCTGAACACGACAGATCAGCTGGAGGGTGGCTTGGACGAAGATGACGCCCTCCAGGTCGTTGGGATGCTGGATCAGACCAGTGTCGATCTGATTGATCTGAGCGGTGGCACCTATTTCCCGGGCGCAAAGTCTGCGTCCGACCGTCAGTCCAAGGGCGCATATTTCGTAGCGTTTGCATCGCGAGCCCGGAGCCTCACCGACAAGCCGCTTATGGCTACCGGTGGGTTCAAGAGTTTCGCTATTGCATCCGACGCCATCTCCAGCGGGGCGGTCGATATGGTTGGCCTGGCTCGCCCTCTGGTTCTGCATCCAGACCTGCCCAACCGCTGGCGCGTCGGTGAGTGCCATGAGCCGGAGTTCCCACGGTTTCTTTCAACGCCCACTGGCGGGGTTACCGCCTGGTACACCATGCGTCTCACGGAGCTTGGAGAGGATCGAGATGGCGAAGGTGCCGCGGGTGTCGACGCTGTCGGTGCGCTCAAAATCTATGAGGACCGAGACGCCGCAAAGACCCTTTTGTGGCAAGCTCATTTTGGGACCTAGGTCGCAAGTGTAGCCTACGCTCAGCGACTTGCAGTTTTTGGAAGGCAAGGCGTGCCCCGACATGTGCCGGGGCGCCTTCGCTCAGCCTTGGGCCTTGAGCAGCGACTGCTGCAAACCGACGCCGGGGCGGTGCGCTAGCTTAGTCCGCATCGGGTAAAGGCGACCGTTGACGGGTTTTTGGATGAAAAGGCTTGGCTCATCCAAAGGAGAGCAAAACTCTCGAGCAAGCGAGCATTCGCTAGGCCTCCCACATGGATGGGATCGAGGCCCATGCGCTTCAGCAGGTCTGCGATTTTGTCGGCTACTTCCTGCTGATCGCAGGCGATCCCCATGACGGGCGCTGGCGATAGTTTGCTAAGCCCATTGAGCACTGGCGCGCCCAGTTGGTTGAGCGTCTTCACTACTGTTGCGCCGGGTGTTTGCTTAGCAATTAACTCAGAGGCAGAGCTGTTTGCGTCAATGACCAGACTCATTCCGGTCGGGCCGTAGGTCACGGGGTTCGTGCAGTCGATGATGAGGCGCCCGTTCATGTCGCCCAACTCGGAAACCGCATTCAGCGTAGTCTCCCAAGGTGTCGCGAGGAATATCGCTTCTGTGTCGGCCGAAACCGGCCCCGTCTTCATAAGCTCAACACCACTCATAGACCTGAGCGGCGCATATTTTTCGTCGGCAGGCTCTGGCACCCGAAGAATTGCGCTGTATCCGGCTGACGTCAGAAGACGCGCCAGTTCCGTTCCCAGCTGTCCTCCTCCAACAATCTCGTAGTCTGCCATCGCTGATGCTCCTCACAACTGGGTTTGCTTCCCAACAACCCAACGCTAAGACGGTGCATACCTTGTGAGAAGTACCGTCTTTTTTGTCAGTGTGGAGGGTTTAAAGTGGCGAACATATCCTGCCCCGTTCAAACGGCAGTCGATGTCATCGGGGGCAAATGGAAACCCGGATTGTTATATCGCATGCGGGGCGAACCGCTCCGGCTGAGCGAACTTCGCCGCCAGATGCCCTGGATCTCCGAGCGGGTGCTCATTCGTCAGCTAAAAGAACTGGTGGAAGACGGCATACTGGAACGCCGTGACTACCGGGAAATGCCGCCGCGGGTGGATTATCGCCTAACGGACTATGGCTGGTCTGTGATGCCGATCATGGACGCGGTGGCCGAATGGGGTGCCGGGCACCCAAAGCGCGACAACGGCTAGGCGCACAATTCCGAGCCTGCGATGGGGAACACATTGCCCTGGCTGACAAGCACAGCGTGCCAGCGCTTGCGGTCAAACAGGCCGTGAAACGGTTCCGAGCACACGTTCAAACCGCCGGTGAAAGCGCCGAAGGCTGGCAGGATCAGTCTGTCTCCATCACTGATAAAGCAGGGGCGGCGCACCGCTCTCGACCGCCGCGCGATTTTGCCTGCAGGGTGCAGATGGCCTGCCACTTCGCCTTTGGCGGGGCCTGCGGTCGGCTCGTGTCGAAAGATCAGGCCGCCCTCATGCCACTCTTCTACGGTTGTGCCGGGCAGGCCCTCGGGAGGCTCCGGGTCGTGATTGCCCGTCACCCAAATCCATTCCCGGTGGGCCATCAAGGCCACAAGCGCATTCCGCCAATCCTCCGGCATGCGGGCGGATCCGCCAACGTCGTGAAAGGCGTCACCCAGCGAGATGATGCGACTGGGGGCATAACGCATCACCGCGTCAGACAGGCGCGATAGGGTGATGCCGGTGTCGTAGGGCGGCACCATCATGCCGCGCCGGGCGAAGGAGGAGCCCTTCTCGAAATGCATGTCGGCAACGACAAGCGTGGAGGTCTCCGGCCAGAAGAGCACGCCGGAATGGTCGGCCACGCATTCCACACCAGCCACCGTGAAACTCGCTGCCGTTTGGGTTGCAGCCGGTGCTTCCCTCTCGATTTTGGCCAGCTCCGCCAGCGCTTCCTCCCCCTGTGCAGACAATTCTGTCTGCCGTTGCGTGCGGTCGTGCCCGTCGCTCACGGCACGTGCTCGCCAAATGCTTCTTGCAGAATACTCGCCTCAACGTCCGCTGCGCTGACCGCTTCTGCCAGCAGGCTCTCTCCTGCGCTGCCCAGCACTGGCTCTTTGCCCGCTTCCAGAATGATGGGCACAGCCAGCGGCGAGATTCTGTCGAGCCTTTTATGAATGATTCGGCCCTTGGTGCGAGCCAATAGATCACCCAGCCGGTGAATATCGAGGAGTCCTGATGCCGCATCGGCGCGTGTGGCCTTCAGCAGCAGGTGGTCCGGCTCGTGGGTTCTAAGAACGTCGAAGATCAGGTCTGTGGACATGGTGACCTGACGCCCGGTCTTCTCCGCTCCGATCTGGCGCTGCTCAATGAGGCCTGAGATCATCGCGCAATAGCGAAAGGTCCGTTTGAGCATGAAGCTCTCATCAAGCCATTCTTCCAGATCGCCGCCCATCATTTCTTCGGAGAAGAACGCCTCAAGCGCGCCGGGTCGGCTCAGCAGTTCACCATAGTCCTCCAGCCCCCAAATTTGCAGCGCATAGTCTGATGCGACGAAACCAAGCGGTCGCCAGTCCGCCCGTTCCATCCGGCGGGTGAGCAGCATGCCCATGGTCTGATGGGCGAGCTTTCCCTCAAAGGGATAGAGCGAAATGTAATGCCGCGGCCCCTTGGGGAAGGTTTCCACCAGCAACTCTTCGGGCCCCGGAACAATCGAGACTTCCTTCTGGATGCGCAGCCAGTCTGACACCTGATCCGGCAGGTCGGGCCAGCGCTTGGGGTCGGAGATGATTTTCCGCACCGTATCGGCCAGAAAGCTGGAAAGCGGAAATTTACCTCCGGCATAATAGGGTACTTTGGCCTCTGCGCCCGGCGCGTTGGAGACGATGCACTCATTGTCGCGAATGCCTTCGAACCGGAGCACTTTGCCTGCAAACAGGAACGTGTCGCCCTGGGTGAGAGTTTCAAGGAACAGCTCCTCGATTTTGCCCAGGATCGCGCCGCCGCGCTGATTGGTGCCTTTGCCCGCTTTGCCGTAGCGGATCTTGAGCTCGGTCGCCGCCGTGATGGTGCCGACATTCAGGCGGTAGGCCTGGGCAAAGCGCGGGTGCGTCACCCGCCACGATCCGTCCTGTGTCTGCTTGATCTTTGCAAAGCGCTCATAGGTGCGCAGCGCGTATCCGCCGGTGGCGACAAATTCGACTGCCTGATCGAAGGTCGCTCGGGTGAGGTCCGCATAAGGCAGGGCGGATATGATCTCTCGGTAGAGGTCATCCGCCTGAAAGGGCTTGGCGACCGCCATGCCCATAATGTGCTGGGCCAAGACATCCAGCGACCCGGCCCGCAGGGGCGGCGTGTCCTGCGCGCCCAGATAATTGGCTTCCAGCGCCGCCCGGCATTCCAGAACTTCAAACCGGTTGGACGGTACGAGAATGGCTTCGGACGGTTCGTCCATCCTGTGATTGGAGCGCCCGATGCGTTGGGCGAGGCGGCTGGCTCCCTTTGGCGCGCCCATATGGACCACCAGATCCACGTCGCCCCAATCAAGGCCCAGATCCAGCGTGGATGTGGCTATGACGGCCCGCAGCTCGTTGCGATCCATCGCCGCTTCCACCTTTCGCCGCTGGCCGACATCCAGGCTGCCATGGTGGAGTGCGATTGGAAGATTGTCCTCATTGTGGTGCCAGAACTCCTGAAACAGGAGCTCCGCTTGGCTGCGCGTGTTGACGAAAATGATGGTCGTCCGGTGCGCTTTCACGGCCTTGAGAATGTCTGGCACCGCATACCGGCTCATATGCCCTGACCAAGGCACATGTTCTTCGGAGTCCAAGATCTCGATCTCAGGCTTGGCACCGCCGGTCACCCGAACCAGTTCGGCCTTGGGCTCCTCCTCCCCGATCTCACCATCGGCATTCACGTGGTTCTGGGGCACAAGCCAGCGGCGCAGTTCGTCCGGTTGAGCCACGGTGGCGCTCAGGCCAAGGGTCTGCATCTCAGGCGCAAGCTGGCGCAGGCGGGCAAGGCCTAAAGACAGCAAATGCCCGCGCTTGGACGTGACGAGGGAGTGGAGTTCATCAAAGATAACGAACTTCAGATCTTCAAAAAACCGGTCGGCATCCTTGGCTGCGATCAGCAGCGCCACCTGCTCTGGCGTCGTCATGAGAATGTCCGGCGGGCGCAGTTTCTGGCGTTGCCGCTTGTGAACCGGCGTGTCGCCTGTCCGGGTTTCAAGCGCGACGTTGAGCTCCATCTCCTCAATCGGCGTCTTGAGATTTCGCTCGATGTCCACGGCCAGCGCTTTGATGGGCGAGATGTAGAGCGTGTGGATCCCCCGCTGGGGTTCGCCCGGTTTGCGCCTCGCGCGCGCTGAGAGGTCGGTGAGGGATGGCAAAAACCCGGCCAGCGTCTTGCCTGCTCCTGTGGGGGCGATCAGAAGAGCGCTTTTGCCGGCCTGCGCCGCGCCCAGAAGCTGCAGCTGATGCGGTCGTGGAGCCCAGCCCCGTCGGGCAAACCAGTTGGTGAATGGTTCCGGTAGGCAGGCCTCCACCTCAATGGTGCTCAGTGTTTCGATGCGGACCGACTGGTTCATGGCTGCAACATGGGGTGCGCGGGGGCTTTGAGAAGAGACCGGTTGCTATCGCGAGCCGACAGTGAGCCTAGTTTCGGCGGCAGAGCTTGCCTTGCTCCGCTCATATGAGCTAGGGATAAAGTCCTAAAGGATAATATTCCTCTCTGGTGGGCGCAAATGATGCACCAATTATCCCATGACGCCGTTTGGAAGGCGATTGACCGTTTGGCGGAGCGCTACAAGCTGTCGCCTTCCGGTCTGGCACGCAGGGCGGGGTTGGATCCAACGATCTTCAACAAGTCCAAGCGCCTTGCGGCGAACGGCAGGGAGCGCTGGCCCTCCACAGAATCCATCGCCAAGATTATCGATGCGACCGGCAGTTCGGTGGATGAGTTCATGGATCTCATTCTCGACCGGTCACCGGATGGTGCAGATAGACTGGTGGCACCGGTGGGCGGCGAAGTGCTGCCCATGCCTGAGCCAAGTCTGGCGGGCAATCTGGCCGACGATTTGCCCCAGGATATGCCAGCCGATCTGTTGCCACCGCCCCGGTCTGTGCCCTTGATCGGTCTGGCCGAAGCCGGGACGGGCGGCTATTTCACGCCCTCCGGCTTACCCACTGGCCATGGCTGGGACGAGGTCCATTTGCCCGGTTCCGACGATGAGGGCGCTTATGCGCTGGAGGTGTCCGGCAATTCCATGCTGCCGCTCTACAGGCATGGCGATGTTCTGGTCGTGTCGGCCACGACGCCGGTGCATGTGGGAGACCGTGTGGTCGTGCGCACCCTGGACGGTGAGGTGATGGCCAAGATCCTGTCCCGCCGCACCGAACGGTTTATCGAGCTTGAGAGCCTCAATCCTGACTTCGAAGCCCGGCAGTTCAAGCTCACGGAAGTGGATTGGATCCACCGCATTCTCTGGGTCCGGCAATAGGCTCTAAGCTGCCTTGCCGGCCTTTCTGCTCGCCAGCACAACCCCGGCAAGCACCAATGCAGTACCCACATAATGAAAGGCGTAGATGCGTTCGCCGACTAGCAGCCAGGCGAGAAAGATCCCGTAGATTGGCAGCAGGTACATAAAGGTGCTGGCCACCGCCGCACCGAGCCGCCTGACGCCAAACTGGTAGCCAAGAAAAGCGGTGAGCGACGAGATCAGAACGATTGCCGCAATGGACATCCACTGGTCTGCGCGCGTGGGAAGCTCACCAGTGTTGACCAACTCCAGAGTGGCTGCGGGCAACAGAAGCAGGGCGCCGCAAGCCGAGAAAAGCGCCAGACCCGCCACGTTGGGCAGCGCGCGAAACGCTTCGCGGCGCAGCACAATGGAATAGATCGCCCAGCTCAGCGATGTAACGACCACAATCGCGTCGCCCAGATTGAAGCGGAACGCGAGCAGTTCGCCCCATGATCCCCGCGCCATGATGAAGAGGATGCCACCGCTGGCGATCAGAATGCCAAATATCTGGCGCCCGACGAGCGGCCTGCCCATGAAGAGCCGTTCAATGACCACGATCATGGCCGGAACAGACGAATAAATCAGGATGCCATTGGCTGCGCTGGTCATTGTGAGAGCCAGATAGAAGACGCCGCCACAGATGAACTGGCCGAGAAAACCCATCAGAACAATGGCTCGCCAATTCTCTGCCAGAGCCTGCCGATGAACAACGAGGCTCCGCCAGACGATGGGCAACAGGATCAGGGCCACCAGCGACCATCGCAGGAGCGCAAGTGTGAACGGATTGACCGTCTCCACTGCCGTGCGCCCAAAGGCAGCGTTGGACGCAAAGGCAAGCGGTGTGCCCACCATAATCGCGACCGCCAGCCAATCCGGGCCGGCGCCCTCATCAGCATGCGTATGTGTCACGCGGCGGAGGCGTCTGCCAGCAGCTCACCCGCCAGTGCCCGGTCGATCAGCGCCTTGGTTTCGGGCACACCGTAAAGCGCAATGAAGGATCCAAAGCGCGGCCCCTGATCTTCGCCCAGCAGCACCTGATAGAGCGCCGAAAACCAATCGCGAATGTTCTCAAACGCATGCTCTTTGCCCACGGTGAACACTTCGGTCTGCAATGTCTCCCCATCTGGCTTTGCGCCGCTGCCCGCAATACCGCCAAGCCGGGCCGACAAGTCTTCCAGCGCGCTGCGCTCCAGATCGGTAGGCGCGCGGAAGCTTTTATTGGGGATGACGAAGTCCCGCCCGTAGCGCAGCGCGTAGCCGATCAGGCCATCCAGCGGCGGGTTGTTCTGTGGCGTCGCATCAGGCGCATATTTGCCGATAAAGCCCCAAAGGGTCTCGGCATCCTGCGCTCCTGAAGCGCTCACCAGGTTGAGCAGCATGGAGAACGGGATCGCCGTGTTGCCATGCTCCGGCGCACCGGCATGGATGTGAAAGGCCGGGTTGGAGAGGCGTGTCTTCCAGTCCTGCTCGTCATATTTTCCGGCATGGGTGTAATATTCGTCCACGGCCTTGGGGATCACATCGAAGTGCAGGCGTTTGGCGGTGCGGGGCTTCATATACATGAAATAGGCCAGGCTCTCTGGCGAGGCGTATGTCAGCCATTCATCAATCGAAATGCCATTGCCCTTGGTCTTTGAGATCTTCTCACCGGCAGCATCGAGGAACAATTCGTAGACGTAATGTTCCGGTGGCCGTTGGCCCAGGATACGGCAGATTCTATCATAAACGACCGAGTTGGCCTGATGGTCCTTGCCGAACATCTCATAGTGAACGTTCAGCGCGGCAAACCGCATGCCGAAATCCGGCTTCCATTGCAGTTTCACAGCACCGCCGGTCACCGGCAGCGTCGTTTCCCTGTCGCCTGCTGAACTGTCGTCAAAGGTCACGGTGCCTTCTTTTGCGTCCACATGCTTCATCGGCACATAGAGCACCTTGCCGGTTTCGGGCGAGATGGGCAGGAAGGGCGAATAGGTTGCCTGCCGCTCTTCACCGAGGGTCGGCAGCATCACATCCATAATGTCCTGATAGCGCTCGGCCGCGGTGCGCAATGCATCGTCAAACCGGCCGCTCTCATAATAGTCCGTGGATGACGCGAACTCATAGTCAAAGCCGAAGCCATCGAGGAACTCCCGCAGCTTGGCATTGTTGTGATGGGCAAAACTCGGGTGCTCGCTGCCAAACGGGTTCGGCACGCGACTCAACGGGATGTCGATATATTCAGCCAGCATGTCGGCGTTGGGCACATTGCCCGGTACTTTGCGCATGCCATCGAGATCGTCTGAGAAGCAGATGATCCTGGTGGCAACCTTGTCTTCGGTCAACACGCGGAAAGCGTGGCGGACCATGGAGGTTCGTGCCACTTCGCCAAACGTGCCGATATGAGGCAGTCCCGATGGCCCGTAGCCTGTCTCGAATATGGCGACCTCCGGATAGCCCGACTGATCAAACCGTTTGACGAGCTTCCGCGCTTCCTCAAAGGGCCACGCCTTGGATGAGCGGGCCTCGGCCAACATGTCTGGCGAAACGGTCAGGGCAGGGAGCGTCATAGTCTGATCCTTATGGGAGATGGCGGAGCGGTAGGAGCCAGCGGACCGGTCGTCAAGCCTGCCGTCGGCGGTGGCTCCGCATCACGCCGCTGTGTCAACATGTGTGCTGCAGCGGCTCGTCTGATCAGGCTATATAGAGCCATTGTTAAAGAGAGCCATCGACATGTCCGAGTTCATCGCCACTTATGAACCCATCATCCGGTCTTCTGTTTTCCTCGGTCTCTTTCTGACCCTGGCAGCGACAGAGCTCTTCGCGCCCCGCTCAGAACATGTTGAAGCCAAGGGCGCTCGCTGGTTCACCAATTGGTCGATCTTCATCATCGACATTCTTGTGCTCAGGCTGGCTTTCAAAACGGCGGCGGTCGGCATTGCCGTCTGGGCTTCGGTCAACGGTTACGGCCTCTTCAATGCTGTTGGTTGGCCGCTTTGGCTCGAAGGCCTGATCGTCTTCCTAATTCTTGATTTTGCGGTTTGGGCGAGCCACGTCGCCAGTCACAAGATTCCTATCTTCTGGCGCATCCATCGCATGCACCATGCTGACACCAATATCGATGTCACGACGGCGTTGCGCTTCCATCCCATCGAGATCATGCTGTCCATGCTGTTCAAGGTTGCGGTGATCATTGCGCTCGGAGCGCCTGCTGTGGCGGTCATCATCTTTGAGATCGTGCTCAACGGCATGGCCATGTTCAACCATTCCAACATCAAGCTGCCGCTGGGCGTCGACCGATTTTTGCGCTGGCTCGTGGTGACGCCGGACATGCACCGCATTCATCATTCTTCAGAGCAGCCGGAAACCGACTCCAATTACGGTTTCAACCTGGCGATCTGGGATCGCATCTTTGCGACCTATACCCAGGAGCCCAAGCTGGGCCATGACGGTATTGAAATCGGCCTCAAGGAATATCAGGACAAACGCCCGACCCAATTGCCGTGGAGCCTGTCGCTGCCGTTTCGGAGCCAGTGAAAAAGGGGCGGCTCGTCTGACCCTAGTAAGGCGCCACGGGGAAGTGCCGCAGATAGAGTTCCTGAAAGCGGTTTTGTCGGCGCATTTCATAAAGAGCGTATTCGACAATGTCGGCAGAGATTGCGTCACCTTTGCGGGTTGCGATGGTCAGGCCGTCACCAAAATAACGATCGGAGAAATAGGGGCCGCTGGCGAAACTGCAGCATTGCGAAGAGGCTGACCCCGCCAACCAGGCGACCGACAAAGGCGCATCATCAAAGGCATGATCCACAATCGCGCTCGTGAGCGCCAGCTGCAGCGTGGTCCGATCTGTCACAGCAACCGGTGTGAGCTTGGGAAAAAAAGCCCGCAAATAGGCTTCATGTGCAGATGCTTCGACGACGGCGACCCGCGTGCCTTCAGGCAGGTCAAGTGGATCTGCTGAAACCGCCCGGGCGTCCTTTCGCGCAAGAAAACGACCCGCAAAGCGCAAGAAGACGGGGCTTGCAACGGCTCCAATGCCGGCAAAACCTTCAATGGATTGTCCGGCAAGCACTGCTTCTCCATTTCCAGCTTGCAGAACGTCCGTCAGTTCATCAAATGGCATGGCCTCGATCTGGCATCTTGCCCCCAACTGGACCACGTCACAAATGCTGCGGGCCAGGTCGACATGGAAGCCTGTAAGGCGACCGGCTCCATCCACAAAGTTGAACGGCGGGAAGTCTGTCGTGGTGAGGAACCGGAAACGGGTGACCCCGCGGATGTCGGGCAAAGCGACATCGGTACGGGGGCCCAGAAAATCGGGAAATGCAGCAGATGCACCTGCTTGGGCCTCGGTAGACTCCTGCAAAGATTGTGCATTAGCGCTATAGCCATATGTCAGAACCACGAGGGCGGACGCCATAAGCACCGCCATAAACAAGGTTCGCCCCATCATGGTTTTGGCTGTGGGTTGGAAGAGTGCTGCCATATGTCGTGCCTCATGCGCGCTATGGCTTTGGCACGATTGGGGTCTTGTGGGCAATGCGAAAGGGGACCGACCGATACGCGGCAGATCGGGATGCAGATCCCCTCGCGTTTCTGACGACTGTCGGCCATTCGCGCGCCACGCCAGACGCTGTGCCAGCGGGTAACTCAGAGGCCAACTCGGCTACCAATTCGACGTCAAGCAATCACCGACAAAACCAACAGCCGCCGAAGAGGCAGGCCCATGCACGCGTTTCGCTTCCCCCCGAGCTTCTCGTGCTTGAGCGCGCAGGTTACTCCCATCTCTCGCTGAGGAAAGTGCTCGCACTTGCCCTCAAATACCGTCAGGCTCCGGCTGTCATTGCGCTGAAAACGCGCCTTGTGTCCCACGAAGCATACCTCGCCGCCTTTGCAGCCTATACGGGCTCACACACGCTGAGCGTTCGCGCCATGAAGGCGCTTGCGCCTGTGTCGACCGGTTCTCCAGAGGTACAGATCAATCTCAATCGCCCTGTGCTGGCGCGACGGGTGGCCGGACATGCCGGCCGTCCTTTGCTGGTGTTGGCTCCCCATCCTCAGCAGTTCGGTTCGTTGCTCAAGCACATTCTTGATATGGGGCCCGACGCCGGTCGAATAGTGCTTGTGACCCCAGGTGCCTTGAGACGATGGCTGGTCGGCTACCATGCGTCTTAGCTTGCTGATCGGGCGGAACATGTTTTTTCGCGCACCTGGCCCATTCGATCCGCCAAGACCGTATGGGTGCAGCATCAGGCTCTCGTCATACTGGCCCTGGCGTCATTCGCAGCCGGTTCCTTGTTTCTGGCGTTCAGTACGGCCAGCCTGGTCCTCCACGGTATTTTCACTGCCTTCTTCACCTGTTGCGTCGGTCTGCGGCTGATTGTGCTCATGGCTGCGTTTCGCCGCGGAGTTCTCAGATCTGCTTTGCCAAGGCTCACGGGGCCAGCACCGGTCTACACAGTTCTGGTGGCGCTTTATGATGAGGCTCGGCAGGCCAAAGCCTTGGTTTCTGCACTCTCCAATCTGAAATGGCCGCGCGGCAGGCTCGAGATAAAGTTCATTGCAGAAGTCGATGATCGAGAAACCGTGACGGCCCTTCGTGTGGCCATGCTGGCCTCACCAAGGGCGTCTGAGATGGAACTGCTGATCGTGCCGGACTCGAAGTTGCGGACGAAGCCGAGGGCCCTGAACTTTGCACTGCCGATCTCGGTGGGGGAGTATGTCGTCCTTTACGATGCCGAAGACCGGCCCGATCCGCACCAGTTGCTGGAAGCCCATGCCCGGTTTTCGGCTGCAGGCGAGGATTTGGCCTGCCTCCAGTCCCCTCTTGCCATCAGCAATGGAGGGCGCGGCTTTCTGCCAATGATGTTTGCCCTTGAGTACGCGGCCCTTTTCAAGGTGCTGCTGCCAGCCATGGCCCGGCTTGGCCTGAGTTTCCCATTGGGCGGCACATCCAACCATTTTCGCCGTTCTGCGCTGGAGAAAGTCGGAGCATGGGATCCCTACAATGTAACGGAAGATGCCGACTTGGGGCTGCGTCTGGCGCGCTACGGTTACAGGAGCGATGTGTTGCACCAGCCGACCTTTGAGGAAGCTCCGGTGCACCTGCCGATCTGGATCCGCCAACGCACTCGGTGGTTGAAAGGATGGGCCAAAACCTGGCTCATCCACTTGAGAGAACCGGTGCAGTTCGTCCGGGAGGCTGGCGTGCGGTCAGCTTGCGTCTCAATGGTTCTGTTTGGCGGCACGCTGCTTGCGGCTCTGCTTCACCCCTGGATCTATGTCCTTCTGGTGATCATCGCGGTGCCCGCTTTCGCTCTTCCCGCCGATGGGCATCAATGGCTTGTGGCCATCGACGTCACCAACATCATGGCCGCCTTCATCATCCAGTACAGTTTGGTGATGCTGGCGGTACAGCGCGCGCCCTGGGTGCACAGGTTGGGCCATGGCATGCGGCAATGGTGGCCAGTGGGCATGCCCATCTATTGGCTGCTTGCAACCTTCGCCGCTTGGCGAGCCGTCGGCCAGCTTTTCACCAGTCCTCACCGCTGGGAGAAGACGCCCCATGGCCTTTAGAGATAATTGGCGCTCTATCGTTGAAGATTTGAGCTCACCGAAACCATGGCTTGAAGAAGCGACGCGCTGGGCTGCCCTGTCTCAGGCAGGCCCATCTGACGCTCAAAATCGCGGATAGCGCTGACGGTCTTGGGGCCGATGATTCCATCGGCGGTGCCGATCGAATAGCCCAGAGAGAGAAGTGCGTTCTGCACATCGCGTCCGACATTACCGCTGTCTATCGCTATTCCGCCCGTTGTCTCCGGCGACGTGCCGCCCGGGCCCGTCAGTGCGTTTGCCCCACTGGCGGTCGCTCCGGGTGTATCGGCGGACCATTCGGCGGGAATGTTAACCGTGTTGGCGTCCTCGATGAGCGGCTTGGCCTGCCAGGCCTGGGCCGCAATGCGTGCCTTGTCGAGATCCTCTGGCAGCATGGCGTTGGCGACCTGATCGCGCCTCTCAGCGGCTTCAGTGTCACCGGCGCGGGCAGCCAGTGCAAACCACTTGTAGCTTTCAGCCAGGTCCAGTTCGACGCCCAGGCCACGGCCATACATGATGCCCAGATTGAACTGGCTGTCGCGAACGCCGAGTTCTGCCGCGTCACGGAACAGCCGCGTTGCCTCATCAACCTTCTGGCCTCCGGCAACCTCTTCTGTGTGAAGAACGGCAAGGTTGTGCATGGCGCGCGCGTTGCCCGCTTCAACTGCCCGCTGATACCACATCACCGCAGACTCGTAGTCCTGCTCGGTCCCCAGACCTTTCTCCAGAAAATTAGCCAAGCGGAACTGGGCTGGTGCCAGTCCTGCCTCCGCTGCCTGCTGGTACCAACGGAATGCGGCCTGACTGTCCTTATCGACAACACGACCCTCCGTGTACCGCAACGCGATTTCGAACATGGCGGCGGGGTTGCCACTCCGCGCCGCGTCCCGAAGGGCAACGTTTCCGACATCATCAGCCACTTCGGGGGCCACGATTGGTGCTGCCATTGGTTCGGTGGGCGCTGGTGCAGCCATGGTGTCGAGTTCCGGGGTGCTGGCAGCCGATGGCTGCGCGTCCATGGCGATCACACGCGCTGCCTGTTCCGGGGCGTCTACGCCATTGTCCGAATTCTGCGTCGCCTGTGCGACATCTTGCATGGCCGCCGATGGCTCGATTTCAACGCTGGCAACTTCTGGTTCGCTGGACAGAAGGCCGGTCACGGCCGGCGCGAGCTTCATCGTGGCCAGAGCCAGAATGACGGCCGCAGACGCCAGAATGATCGGGCGTTTCAGGCGGCTTCCAGAGCCGCCCTCACTGTCTGATTTGGCTTTGGATTTGCGCTTGAGCTTCTTGGCGCCTTTGTCCGGCTTGCTGCCTGCCAGGGGTTCTGGAGCGAAATCCGGTGCCGCTTCGTCTGCAGCGGCCCTTGCCGCGCGACGAGCGGCTGCAATGAAGTCCATCCCGTCATTTCCGGACGACGGCGGCAGGGGTGTGTCGTCAGTGGGGGCTCCGAACTGCGGCAATTGTCCGGGCTCCAGAGGCATGTCAGTGCCACCGGGAAGCTCGCTTTCGACGCCCGGCGCATGGACCTGAGGCAGCTCTTCATAGGGCTCGAACGGCGCGGCCTTTGGCATTTGAGGTTCAGGCGCGGTCTCATATGCCTTCAGCAGCGAATGGCTTTCACCGGCTCCCGCCATGGCCAGTTCGGCTGGCGCTTCTGTCCGGGCAGGTCTCTGGCCAACGCCGAGCTCAAGCTGCTCCAGCCGCTCGACAATTTTCTCCAAAGTGGTGTGCACGGCGTCGAATGTCTGCCGAGTACCATCGTTCGTCTGTGCTGCGGTCTCGTGCAGTCTGTCGAGGTCTTGCGTCAGCTTGAGCAACAGCTCGTTATTCGCACCATTTGAGCCCTGTTGCGCGACAACTTCGTTTGCAACTTGCCGCGCTGCGTCGAGAAGCGAAATCTGCTGATTGGCCAGATGAGCTTCCAGAGCGTCAAAGCGAGCGGTTATCGCTTCGCTGTCACCGCCACCCACGGAACTGGCATGGGCCATGGCGGGTACCATCGCCTCGTTCATGGCCTGTGCCTGCTCACTGGTTTGCGCGAGCAGCTGCGAAATATTGGCGATCTGGCCTTCAAGCTCGTTCAGTCGAGCGGCGCTCGGCGGTTGAGGAGCTGCCGTTTGCTCCAGCTGGGACGCCAGTTCGGCGATCTGGCGCTCTAACCTATTTCCCGTGAGCTCATCGAACGGACCGCTGTCAGGCATCGTATCGAGCTTGTCATGCATCGCGCGGACGGATGCCTCAATGTTGGAAATGTCCTGAGACATGTCCCTAGGGGCCAGTCCGTCAATCTGCGCCGAGATGCGCTGCATCTGGGCTTCGATGTTCGAAAAATCGGGCTCGATCGGCCGCGCGGCCATGCGATCAAGCCCGGTATTGATCGAATCAAGTCGCTGCTCGAGCGTCGGCAACATGTTGCGCGGTGAGGATTCGTCCAGCTTATGTTGCAGCGCGCCGATCTGGCCCAAAATGGTCTCGAGGGCGTCGTTCTGCGCCGGTGCTTCGGCCAGTCGATCCAAACGGCCCGCCATTTCATCAAGGCGATGCGCGATCATGTCCGCATGATGGCCGACAGCTGCATCCGCTGCGGGCGTGGCCGCCTCCACCTGTTGCGACAGATTGGCGATCCGCTGCTCCAGGCGTTGAAGCACCACGGCCTGTTCATCGGGCATGCTGTGCGCGTTGGCGTCGAGGCGCAGAACAGCATCGTTGATCTGTCCAAGACGAGCCTCCAGCGCTGTCAGCAAATTGCTGTCCAACTCGGCACGGCTGCCCAAGACCTTCTCAAGCGAGCTGCCAAGGCCCTCGATCCGGGCTTCCACGTTGGAAAGATGGCGCGTCGAGGGCAGGCTCTCAATTGAGGCCTGTGTGGCATCGACCTGTGCGATCAGCCGGGCCAAAGCTTCGCGGGCGGCATTGTCCTGAGCGGCAGCCGTGTTCCGATCCACGCGCTGGGCAAGATCGGCGTAGGTCCCCGCAAGCTGCCGCACGCTGTCTTCGCGGGCTGTCGTGGCCACAAGCGCGCGCATCTCTGCCAGTTCCTCACGGAGCGCGGCAATGTCTGTTTTGGCAGCCGCTGGATGAGCGTTGAGGCTGTCCAGGGAGCGGCTCAGCTTCTGCCATTGCTCCTGCTGAGGGTTGCGCCCGTGGCTGGCAACCATGTTCCGGATTTGCGCAAGCTCGCCGCGAAGCGATGAAAGCTCATCGTCCAGCTTTGCGGGCGCGCTTTTCTGGATGGATTGGGTCAGGTCACCGCGCAACTGCGCGAGCTCCTGTCTGATCTGTTCGCGAAGAGCCGACACGTTGGCCTCATGATCTGAACTTTGGGGAGGGCGGTTTGCCCGATGGTGCGCACTCGGTGCTGCGGGCCGCCGCGTTTGTCCGGCCAGAGCAGCCTGGCGCGCGCGAATTTCGGCGGAGGCATTTGCCAATTGGAGAGGGTCTGCCGTGAAACCAGCCTGAGCACTGGCGGAAGGCGAGCCGCCGAGAAACGAACGAAAGTTTCCGCCCAGCGCGCCTTCATCTGCGCTGAACTCCTTGGCATCACGCCTCATCTGGAAACGGTTCATCATCCTTGGCACCAAGGTTTCAGGTTAACTTGTACGCAAACAGCGGACTGAAGCCCGAACATGCGGAGGTGCGCCCGACCATGCAGAGGTGCGATCGCGCCGGTTCCGCACTGCAACCCTTGGTTCACTATGGTTAATTGCCGGTTAAGGACGCTCGGTCGGCAGACGGTCGCCAACGCACTTTTGAGGACTGAGTGGCAGCATTTGTGATGCCAAACGCCAAACCCATAACGAAATCTGGTCGAAAGGTTACCGTTACGGCGGAAATTGCGGTTGAAATTACCCGCGCCTGCAGAATATGACGTAGCCGTGACAATAAATGGGTGATGTGCGGGATCGCCTGACGACAGCAGAAACGGGCATATCTGATGGAAAAATCGGTCGACGCACAAACCGCGACGCTTGACTCCACAACGGCCACTTCCGAACTGGCCACACCATCTCCCCGCGCCGCACGGCGCGAGAGGGACTCCGAGTTCCCCTATCGCATTGGCGATTTGGCCCGCGAGTTCGATGTGACCTTGCGGACATTGCGTTTCTACGAAGACAAACGTCTTTTGCGGCCAAAGCGCATGGGGACCACCCGCCTTTATTCCGAGCGCGACCGTGAGCGTCTCCAATTGATCCTCAAGGGCAAAACGGTTGGCTTTCCGCTAGCCGATATTCGTCGCCTGCTCGCTCTTTACGACTTCGACGCCAGTCGCTTCAGCGATCCTGCGGAAGCAAAGGCCATGTTTAAAGCGCAGCAGGTAGAGATGCTGCGCCAGCGCAGGGATGTTGAACTTGCTCTCGTGACCCTGTCCGACACGATCGAAGAGTTCGAAGGCGCACCCTCTGCACTGAACTGAGAATCCATATCTGGTTTTATGTGTTTGGGCGGCCCCTGGGTCGCCCTTTTTCCTGCGCTAATGCATGGGCGCATTCTCACCTCTGGGGAAGCTCTCGGTACCCGTCGATGCGCTGCAGCGTGGGCGACTCAGGCACGCCAGACGGTGTGGCTGGAGGGGATACGCGATAGCCGTGCACCCACAGCGTCTGGCTGCCACCCTGTCCAACGCGCCTGACCACATCCATCAATTGACCTTTACGTGCACGTCAAAATATGGTTCTGTTTGGCCAGAGGTGAAAACGGTCGGTGATCCTTGCTTCAAAGGAAGCCTAGCGAGTGGTGATGGGCCGTGCCGCAAGGACTGTGTTGTGCTATGTCATGGGCAGAAGGAGCGGTTTGGGTTGGGAGACCCGGTTTAACCGTCATCATGATCACCATGTGATCATCATGGGTGACGGTTCAATTGAGACCCTTCCCATCACCGCATGTTTGATGAGGCCAACAATGTTGGCTCAGCCGGAGGAAGTCCATGCCGACATATCGCGCCCCTGTGGAAGACACGCTGTTCGTTCTCAACGATGTGCTGGGGTTCCAGCGCTACAACAATCTGCCGGGTTTTGAGGAAGCAACGCCCGACATGGTGGAGGCGATCCTCGCCGAAGGCGCGCGGCTTACTGAAGAAGTATTTCAGCCCCTCAATCTGTCCGGTGACCAGGAGGGTTGCACCCGTCATGACGACGGCTCTGTGACCACGCCGAAGGGCTTCGATGCAGCATACCAGCAGTACATTGAAGGCGGCTGGAACGGATTGTCAGCCGATCCGGAATATGGCGGTCAGGGCCTGCCCCACACGCTCAATGCTGTGATGCAGGAATATATGTGCTCGTCCAACATGGCCTTCGCCATGTATCCCGGCCTGACGCAGGGTGCGATTGCGGCCCTCGCGGAGCATGGCTCCGACGAGCAGAAGCAAAAATATCTGCCCAAGATGATCGAGGGCACTTGGTCCGGCACCATGAACCTGACCGAGCCCCATTGCGGCACCGACCTCGGCATGATCCGCACCAAGGCGGTGCCGCAGGAAGACGGTTCCTTCAAAATCTCCGGCCAGAAGATTTTCATCTCGGCGGGTGAGCACGATCTGACCGAGAACATCATCCACCTGGTGCTGGCCCGCATGGAAGGCGCTCCAGAGGGCATTAAAGGTATCTCGCTCTTCGTGGTGCCTAAGTTTGCCATCAACGATGATGGTTCGCTGGGCGACGCCAATGGCGTCAGCTGTGGCTCCATCGAAGAGAAGATGGGCATCCATGGCAACGCCACTTGCGTGATGAACTATGACGACGCCACCGGCTACCTCGTAGGTGAGGAGCACAAGGGCATGCGCGCCATGTTCGTGATGATGAACGAAGCGCGCCTGGGCGTTGGCATCCAGGGCCTTGGCATCTCCGAAGTCGCCTATCAGAACGCCGTCGACTACGCCAAAGAGCGTATCCAGGGCCGCGCCCTCACGGGTGCCAAAGAGCCCGAGAAGAAGGCCGATCCCATCCTGGTTCATCCGGACGTGCGCCGGGTGCTTCTGACCATCAAAAGCTTCAACGAAGCCGCCCGCGCTTTGGTTCTGTGGAGCGCTTTGAAATCCGACGTCTCTCACCGTTCGACGGACGAAAAAGAGCAGCAGGAAGCAGATGACCTGCTGTCGCTCATGACGCCTGTCATCAAGGGCGTGTTGACCGACAAGGGCTTCGACAATGCGGTCATGGCTCAGCAAATGTATGGCGGCCACGGCTATGTGGCGGAGTGGGGCATGGAGCAGTTTGTGCGCGATGCTCGCATCGCCATGATCTATGAAGGTGCCAACGGCATTCAGGCTCTCGACCTTGTAGGCCGCAAGTTGGCCAAGGATGGCGGCCGCGCACTGCAGGCCTTCTTTGCGGAGGTGAACACCTTCTGCAAGGAGAACAAGGACCGCGAAGACATTGGCGACATGGTTCGCGTGGTTATGCAGGGCTCCAACGATCTGCAGGCCGCCACCATGTGGCTGATGCAGAACGCCATGGCCAACCCGGACAATGCCGGAGCAGGCTCCGTCGACTACATGCATATGATGGGTCTCGTCGCGCTCGGTTACATGTGGCTGCGCATGGCCGACACCGCGTCCCAGCAGCTTAAGGCCGGCGCCAACGGCAAGTCGGATTTCATGAACAACAAGCTCATGACGGCCCGCTTCTTTATGGAGCGCATGATGCCGGAAACCGGTGCGCACCTGAAGCGCATCCAGTCTGGTTCGGAAGCCATGATGCAGATGCCTGTCGAGGCGTTTTGATTTTCGAGGGTGAGCCGGCTTGCGGCTTTTCTTCTCATCATCCTCGGGCTTGACCCGAGGATTCACCTTTCACTCCGGCGCTCAGGTAGACCCTCGGGTCAAGCCCGAGGGTGACGAAGAACTTGGGGCTCCGGCCCTGCATTTGGGAGAAACCCATGCCTGAAGCATTCATCTACGATCACGTTCGCACCCCACGGGGTCGCGGCAAGAAGGACGGCTCGCTGCACGAGGTGCCGACGCCGCGCCTCGGTGCCCATGTTCTCAAGCAGTTGCGCGACCGCAACGGCATCGACACCACCAAGGTGGATGACATCATCCTTGGCTGTGTGGACCCGGTCGGTGAAGCCGGTGGTGACATTGCCAAAGCTTCGGCTTTCGAGGCCGGCTACGATTTCAGCGCGCCAGGCATGCAGATCAATCGGTTCTGCGCCTCCGGTCTGGACGCCGTGAACTTCGGTGCGTCCACGGTCGCTCAAGGCGCTAACGACCTTGTGATTGCGGGTGGTGTTGAGAGCATGTCCCGCGTCGGCATGGGTATGTCCGGTGGCTCCTGGTACATGGACCCGTCAGTCAATATCCCTGCTTACTTCATGCCGCAGGGCGTTTCTGCTGATCTGATCGCCACCAAGTATGGCTTCAGCCGTGACGATGTGGATGCCTACGCCGTCGAGAGCCAGAAGCGCTCGGCCGAGAGCTGGGAGAAGGGCCACTTCAAGAACTCCGTGGTGCCTGTCGAAGACCAGAACGGCATTACCATCCTTGCTACCGATGAGCACATGCGCCCCGGCACGGACATGCAGAATCTGGCTGGTCTCAACGCCTCCTTCGGCATGATCGGTGAGATGGGTGGCTTCAACGCCGTCGGTATCTCTCGTCACCCTGAAGTGGAAGCGGTGAACCACGTGCACCATGCCGGTAACTCATCGGGCATTGTGGACGGTGCGGCTGGCGTGCTGATCGGCTCGCGCCGAGGCGGCAAGATCGTCGGCCAGGCACCGCGTGCCAAGATCAAGGCGTTCGCCAACATCGGCTCGGATCCGGCGTTGATGCTCACCGGCCCCGTGGACGTGACTGAGAAACTGCTCAAGCGCGCCAAGATGACCCTCGAAGACATCGACCTGTTCGAGCTGAACGAAGCCTTCGCCGCCGTCGTTCTGCGTTACATGCAGGCCTTTGACATCCCGCACGACAAGATCAACGTGGCTGGCGGCGCCATCGCCATGGGCCACCCACTCGGTGCAACCGGTGCGATGATCCTCGGCACTGTGCTCGATGAACTCGAGCGCCGCGACCTCAATACAGCCCTCGTCACCTTGTGCATCGGCGCGGGAATGGGGACCGCCACGATCATTGAGCGGGTCTGAGGGGCCTGTCGGTGAAGGGCCTGCTCACATTTGCCACCGGCGTGGTTTCGGCCTTGGCCCTGTCGGCCTGTGGTGGATTGAGCGGTCGTACTGGCGCGGCGTCGTGCACGGCTTCCGAGCGTGGAGAGTGTCCGGAGATCAATGACCGGACGCTCTTCGTGCGCGATACCTCACTGCTCACCTACTATGATCCAAGCGGGACCTTTTACCGTCTGGGCAGCACCGAGATCATCAAGGGCCAGTGGCAGGTGGATGAGACAGGAACGCAACTGACCACCCACATGTTTGCGGCCGGAAAGTTCGGGCCTCAATCCCTGGCTGACTATGTGAACCGCGGTGACTCGGTTCAGGGTGATCCGGCCCTTCTGTCCCAAAATAGTCGCGGTTCATTCATCCCGCGCTTCACCGAGCAATCGCTCGACGAAATCATATCACAGGTCCGCGCGCGCTGAGCGCTGCCGAACCGATGGAGGAGACATCCATGACGACGTACAACAATTTCACCATCGACACAGACTCCGACGGCATCACCCTCATCACTTGGGACATGCCTGAAAAGAACATGAACGTCTTCACCATGGAGGTGATGGACGAATTGGACGCAATCGTCGATCAGGTGGCCAGTGACGAGGCTATCAAAGGCGCTGTCATCACCTCCGGCAAAAGCGCTTTCTCTGGCGGCGCGGATATCACCATGCTCAACGGCATGTATGACCGGTTCGAGGCTGCCCGCGCCCAGGACGAAAAAGCCGCTGTCAGAGAGCTGTTCGACAATGCAGGCAAGCTCAGCTGGATTTTCCGCAAACTAGAGACCTGCGGCAAGCCGTTCGTCTCAGCGATCAACGGCACCTGCATGGGCGGCGCGACCGAATTGTCACTGGCCTGCCACGCCCGCCTGGGCACCGATGCCGAAGGCTGGAAGATGGCTCTGCCTGAAGTGAAGATCGGCATCTTCCCTGGTGCCGGCGGTACGGTGCGCGTGCCACGCATGGTGCCAGACATGCAGTCGGCGCTTTTGATGCTCATGCAGGGCTCTAACCTCAAGGCGCAGAAGGCCAAGGCGATGAAGCTGATCGATGAGATCGTTCCCGCCAAGAAGCTGGTCGCTGAAGCCAAGAAGCTGCTGACCTCCGGTTCCGTTGATCCGGTGAAGGAGTGGGACAAGAAGGGCTATAAAGGTCCGCGCGTTTACTCCGCAGCTGGCAGCCAGCTCTGGCCAGCCGTGGGTGCGAACTACCGCAAAAACACCCACGACAATTACCCCGGCGCCAAGGCCATCGTGAAGGTCGCATATGAAAGCCTGCTGCTGCCGTTCGACACGGCTCTGACGGTCGAACAGCGCTACTTCACCGAAGTGCTGCAAACCAACGAAGCCAAGCACATGGTCCGTTCGCTCTTCGTATCGATGCAGGAGCTGAACAAGGGCGCCCGTCGCCCGGCTGACGTGCCGCAGAAGAAGCTCAAGAAAGTGGGCATTCTCGGCGCCGGCTTCATGGGCGCTGGCATTGCCTATGTCACGGCGAAGGCCGGCATGCAGGTGGTCCTGATCGACCGCGATCAGGAAGCTGCCGACAAGGGCAAGGCGCACTGCGAAGACCTGGAGAAAAAGGCCATTCAGAAGGGTCGCTCGACCCCTGAAAAGGCCGAAAAGGTGCTTTCGCTGATCACCGCCACGCCGGATTATGACGAGTTGAAAGATGTCGATCTGGTCATTGAAGCCGTCTTCGAAGACCGCGACGTGAAGGCTGAAGTGACGGCCAAAGCCGAAGCTGTGATGAAGCCGTCGGCCATCTACGCCTCCAACACCTCCACTCTGCCCATCACGGGTCTCGCGAAGGCCTCCAAGCGGCCGAAGAACTTCATCGGCATCCACTTCTTCTCGCCCGTGGACCGCATGATGCTCACCGAAATCATCATGGGCAAACGCACCGGCGACAAAGCTCTGGCCGTAGCCATGGACTTCGTGATGGCGATCAAGAAGACGCCCATCGTTGTCAACGACACGCGCGGTTTTTATGTGAACCGTTGCGTGCTTCAGTACATCTCCGAAGCATACAACATGCTCATTGAAGGTGTGCCGGCTGCGATGGTCGAAAACGCGGCAACTATGGGCGGTATGCCTGTTGGCCCGCTGGCGCTCAACGACGAGATTGCCCTCGACCTCAGCCTGAAGATCTTCAATGCCACTGTTGCTGATCTTGGTGAAAGCGCCCTCGATCCGGACCAGTTTGCGCTGGTGAAGAAACTGGTCGAGCAGGAAGGCCGTCACGGCCGCAAGAACGGCAAGGGCTTCTACGAATACCCGGCCAAACCGGCCAAGAAACACCTGTGGCCGGAGCTCAAGAGCCTCTACCCGCAGCAGAATGCCGACAGCATCGACTTTGCCGAGTTGCAGCAGCGCTTCTGGGTTCTGCAAGCCCTCGAAGCGGCCAAGACCATCGAAGAGGGCGTGGTCACCGATGTGCGCGAAGCGGATGTCGGCTCCATCCTCGGCTACGGTTTTGCCCCCTTCACCGGCGGCACCATCAGCTACATTGACGGCATGGGCACGACGGCGTTCGTGGCGCTGTGCAACAAACTCGCCAAGAAGCACGGCAAGCGCTTCCGCCCGACCAAACTGCTCAAACAGATGGCGGCGTCGGATGAGAAGTTCTACCAGCGCTTCAACCCCTACGCTGATCCTGAGGGTGAGGCGAAGGCTGCTTAGGTTACCGTCGAAGGCACCTAACTTAAACACGTCATCCCGGCACTCGTTGCCGGGATCCAACCCTCGGGCATGTCGGCGGCGAGGTGAATAGCGGCCTTGGGGCGATTATTCCCGAAGCCGCCGTATTTCGATTTGCGATAGAGTGCAGAGGCACGGATCCCGGTGACAAGCACCGGGATGACGGATTGGGATCGCGAACAATATCGTGACCACCTTCAACTTGCGCGGGGTTCTCTATCGGATATGGCATCCTTCAGCTAACTTGGAGCCACCATGTCCGACACCATCGACTACTATTCCTTCTGCCTTTCGCCCTTCACGCTTTTTGGCCATGACGCGCTGAAAGAAGTGGCTGACAAGCACGGCAAGACGATCAACTACAAGCCGATGAAACTGTTCTCGGTGTGGGAGAATTCCGAGGCGGTGCCGCCAGCGAAACGCCCGCCCGTCCGCCAGCGCTACCGCTTTCTGGAACTGCAGCGGATTGCCCTGCAGCGTGGTCTGGAAATCAATCTCAAGCCTGCGTTTTTCCCAACCGATCCAACTTTGGCGGACAATGCCGCCATTGCCATCGTCGCTGCCGGGCAGGATCCTCACGTTTTCATGGGAGCCGTCGGCCGCGCCGTCTGGTGCGAGGAAAAGAACGTGGCTGAGGAAGCTGTGGTTCGCGAATGTCTCGAGGCAAACGGATATGACGCGGACGCCATCATCGCCGCCGCCAAGGATCCGGCCTCGGAAGCTAGGCGCGATCAGAACACGCAGGACTGCGTCGACGCGGATGCCATCGGTGCGCCGGCCTATGTCTATCGGGGTGAAGTGTTCTGGGGTCAGGACCGTGTCGAGATGCTGGACGACATGATTGCGTCGGGGCGTGAACCGTTCGGCCAACCTTAGGCCGGTTCCTCGCAATGCCGCCGTTTGATGCTTAGGCGGTGGTTTTGGGTGTCTGGGGCGATCTAGCGCCTATATGCACCTTCATGCCCATCGCGCCTGAACACTTGCTGCGCCCGGAGCCTGCGGGTCTCTACTGCCCGCCGGGTGATTTTTACATCGACCCTGTGCGGCCGGTGGAGCGGGCTTTGGTGACTCACGGTCACGCCGACCATGCCCGCCCCGGCCATCATTCTGTTATGGCCACCGACCAGACCCTCAAGATCATGGGTATTCGCTACGGCGAGGGTCATGCAGCCAATACCCAGCCGATGGAATGGGGCGAAGTGCAGCGAATAGGGGATGTGGACGTCACGTTCCATCCGGCGGGTCACGTGCTCGGTTCGGCTCAGATCTGTGTGGAGTGGAAAGGCCTGCGCATTGTCGCCTCGGGTGACTACAAGGTTCGCCCCGACCCGACCTGTCAGCCCTACGAACCCGTGCTGTGCCATGTGTTCATCACGGAGGCCACCTTTGGATTGCCCGTGTTCAACCACCCTCCTGCAGCAGATGAGGTGGCGAAGCTTCTCGTTTCACTCAAGCAGTTTCCGGAGCGGGCGCACCTGGTTGGTGCGTATGCGCTGGGCAAAGCCCAACGCATCATTCGCCTGCTGCGGGACGCTGGTTATCACGAGCCGATCTACATTCACGGTGCGATGAAGAAGCTTTGCGATTTCTATGCCGCTGAAGGTATTGAACTTGGCGAATTGCGGTCAGCCACCATTGAACGTGGCAAGAAGGATGAGTTTGCCGGAGAAGTGATCGTCGCGCCGCCGTCCGCCTTTGCCGACAAATGGGGTCGCCGTTTCCCCGATCCTCTGGCGGTTTTCTGCTCAGGCTGGATGATGGTTCGCCAGCGCGCCAAGCAGCGTGGCGTCGAACTTCCGCTTGTCATTTCAGACCACTGCGACTGGACGGAGCTGACAGAGACCATTGCGCATCTGCAACCCGAGCAGGTTTGGGTCACCCACGGGCGGGAAGAGGCCCTCGTGCGTTGGTGTGAGCTCGAAGGCATCGCCGCAAAACCGCTCAATCTAGTTGGCTATGATGATGAGAGCGAATAGACCCCGCTCACATCGTTTCGACACATCCCGACTCTCTTGGATGGCCCTCCATGTTTCCCAACTCCTCATCCGATAACTCACAGCCCCGCCCCGAAGAATTTGAGGGCAGTGGCTTGAGAGCTCGCCTCCGCCGGTTCCTGACCAGCCGCCGATTCGAGGTGTTCATCACCGCCGTCATCGCCATCAACGCCATCACTTTGGGCATGGAGACGTCCGCCACCATTATGGGCGCTATTGGCCCGGCTCTCATGGCGTTCGACAAGTTCGTCCTCGGCATCTTTGTCGTCGAGATCCTGCTCAAACTTTACGCCTTCGGCTGGCGCTTCTTCCGCTCAGGATGGAACTGGTTCGATCTGGTGATTGTCACCATCTCGCTCATGCCAGCGTCGGGCGCACTGTCCGTCCTCCGCGCGCTGCGCATTCTGCGTGTTCTGCGGCTTATCTCGGTGGTGCCTGCTCTGCGGCGGGTTGTGGGCGCATTGGTGGAAGCGCTGCCGGGCATGGGCTCGATCATCGTCCTGATGGGTTTGGTTTTCTACGTCTTCGCCGTCATGAGCACCAAGCTTTTCGGCCCGACATTCCCGGAGTGGTTCGGTTCGGTGGGCGCGTCGGCCTATTCGCTCTTCCAGATCATGACGCTCGAAAGCTGGTCCATGGGCATCGTGCGTCCGGTGATGGAGGCCTTCCCGTGGGCTTGGGCATTTTTCGTGCCCTTCATTCTTTCGACTTCCTTTGTGGTGCTGAACCTGTTCATCGGTATCATTGTCTCTGCCATGCAGGCGGAGCACGATGCCGAAGCCAACGAGGGGCGCGAAGCGTTGAAAGACCAGAACACACTAATCTTGGAGGAGATACAGTCGCTGCGCACGGAGCTCCACCAGATTAAGCAGGAACGTGGCGATGCTTGAAGGTGGGTGCCGCTGCGGCGCTGTTCGCTTCTCGGTACCCGGCCGGGTGATGTTCCAGCTGCTCTGCCAGTGCACGCGCTGTCAGGACATGACCGGCGCCGGGCACGCGCCCATCATGGTCTGCAAGAATGATGGCTTTGCCGTCGAAGGCGAGCTGGAAACTTATGCCTATACGGCGGCATCCGGAAACACTGTCACGCATCACTTTTGCAGGCAGTGCGGTTCGCCACTGTTCAACCGAAACAGCCAGTTTGTGAACGCGGTCTACGTGATTGCTGGCGCACTGGATGATCCAGGTGTCTTTCAGCCTCAGCGCGTTATTTTTACCGCTGATGCTCAGCCATGGGACGCGGTGCCGGATCATTTGCCAAGCTTCCAAGGCATGCCAACTCGCTAGGCCAAAACGCTGGGCCACAATCGGTTTTGCACTATATCGGCAGCCATTATGCAGGCCTTTGCCAACCTTCTTGATCGCCTTTTGCTGACGCCGTCGCGTAACGGCAAACTGCGCTTGCTGGAGGACTATTTTCGCGATCAGCCCGACCCGATCCGCGGCTATGGGTTGGCTGCCATCACGCGCGATCTCGACATTCGATCCGTCAAGCCAGCCATGCTTCGGGCGCTTGTGGAGGAACGTATGGACCCGATCCTGTTCGGCTACAGCTATGATTATGTGGGTGACATGGCGGAGACGATTGCGCTGACGTGGCCAGCTGAATTCACCGGCATCAACGAGCTCCTGCGACTGGATGATGTGGTGCATCAGCTGAACGAAGCGTCCCGCGCGACCGGGCCCAAGCTGTTGGAAGGGTGGCTGCACCGGCTCGATGCATCGGGCCGGTATGCACTGATCAAGCTGGTGACAGGCGGCCTGCGCATCGGAGTGTCGAGCCGACTGGCGAAGCAGGCATTGGCCAATTTTGGCGGTGTAGACGTCAACGAGATCGAGGAACTCTGGCACGGGCTGGAGCCGCCTTATCTTCCGCTTTTCGACTGGTTGGAGGGGCGGACGGACAAACCCCAGAACCTGGCTGCGGCTCCCTTCAGGCCTGTCATGCTGGCGACCAGCTTCGAGGAGCCCGACCACGCCCGCTACGAACCCGCTGATTATATGGCGGAATGGAAGTGGGACGGTATCCGTGTCCAAGTAGCGTCGGAACGCGGCGTGCGGCGGCTCTATTCGCGCACCGGCGATGACATCTCAGGCACATTCCCTGACCTTCTCGAGGCGATGGATTTCGAAGGCACTCTGGACGGTGAGTTGCTCGTGCGAAAGCCTCTCGATCTGGAGCCGGACGCAAGGATCGAAGTGGCGACCTTTTCGGACTTGCAGCAGCGGCTGAACCGCAAAACCGTTTCCAAAAAGCTTCTGGTCAGTCACCCGGCGTTCATTCGTGCCTATGACCTGTTGTTTGATGGTGCCGAGGATCTCCGAACACTTCCGTTCGAGGATCGGCAGAGGCGCCTGACTGCGTTCATGCAGGACCTCGATCCATCGCGCTTCGACCAGTCTGAGCAGTTGACCTTCGACAGTTGGGACGACCTTGCCCGGCACCGGGCCGACCCACCGTCACCTGTCATTGAGGGCGTCATGATCAAGCGGCGCGGCGCTCCCTACGTGCCCAACAGGCCCAAGGGTGAGTGGTTTAAATGGAAGCGCGATCCCATGCTCATTGATGCCGTGCTGATGTACGCGCAGCGCGGCCATGGCAAGCGGTCCAGCTTCTATTCCGACTACACGTTTGGCGTCTGGAAAGACGAAGGCCTTGTGCCCGTTGGCAAAGCCTATTTCGGCTTCACCGACGAAGAATTGAAACAGATCGACAAATATGTGCGGGACAATACGGTCGACCGCTTCGGGCCCATGCGGGCCGTGAAAGCGACCCGTGATCAGGGTCTGGTGTTGGAGGTGGCGTTCGAAGGTTTGCAGCGATCCAAGCGCCATAAGTCCGGTGTGGCGATGCGGTTTCCGCGTATCAGCCGGTTGCGCTGGGACAAACCGGCCCATGAGGCTGACACGATTGAAAACGTGGAAGCCTTGTTGCCGCCCGAGTGAGAGCTTACGTCTTCTGCGACGTGACCAACTGGGCTCTTGCCAAATGCAACAACGATCCACCCTCAGCCGATTTCTTGGTGGCAGCCCCGTGGCTGTGGTCGTCAAGCTGGCCCTTATCTCACTGCTTGTCGGTGGTGTGATGGCGGCCATGGGTTGGCAGCCCATCGATATCGTCTATGCGATCATCGATTTCGTTCGAGGTATTTGGAACCTTGGCTTTGGCGCCGTGCAGGCCTTTGGCGAATATCTGTTGCTGGGTGCCGTGGTCGTGGTTCCACTCTTCATATTGATGCGCCTTGTGTCCTGGCGCAGTCGCTAGCCTTTACTCTGCTTCTTGCCGCCTTTGAGCCTCTTCCTCCACGTCCTTCATGATGTCGAAGAACCGGCGTATCGCGAACTCACCCAGATCAATGGCTTCGTCCAACTCCTGCTTCTGCTCGGTGAAGGTGCGGGACAGTTGTTGAGGCGGCGACTGTTCCAGGACCCGAAGGCGGTCTTCCAGCGCTTCCACCCGTGCTTCAAGGCTGGCTATCTGCCGCTTCATCAGTGCTGTTTCGTCTGACTGGGCCAGAGCAGGATTTGCTGTCAGTGCCAGAACGGCGCCCGCAACAAGCGACTTGGTGTTGAGCAATGCCATGATTTGCTTGGTTCTCCTTGGGTTTGCGTGACACGAACCATGTCACCGGTTTAAGGCGAGGACGTGAACATCTCCATCTTGGGAAGTCGCCAATGGCCCTGATCTACAAATTGAGCCCCCGCAAAGAATGGGAGGTCGTTGAAGCGGAAGGCGTTTTCACCGGCGCCCCGGTGGACGTGGCCGATGGCTTTATACATTTCTCGACAGCTGAGACGGTCGACGAGACAGCGAACAAATGGTTCGCGGATGTCGAGGATGTATTGCTCATTTCGGTGGAGACAGACCGGCTCGACCAAGCAAAGCTCAAGTACGAGCCATCCCGCGGTGGAGCGCTGTTCCCCCATCTGTACGCGCCCATGCCCATGGATGCCGTGGTTGGCGTCAATGATCTCCCGAAAACCACCCACGGCTTCGACTTCACGGGCTTGCTTGACTGATGCTGCGTCGCCTTGAAGCCTACACCCGCAAGGCCCTGTTCGGCGTTGATGCCGAGACGGCCCATGACCTTACAATCAAGGCCATGCGGGCAGGGATTGTGCTTCCCGCACCACGTATGGATGACCCGCGGCTGGTGGTGGAGAAAGCGGGGCTTCGCTTTGCCAATCCGCTGGGCATTGCAGCAGGCTTTGACAAGAATGCCGAGGTCACGGACGCCGCCCTGCGCATGGGCTTTGGCTTTCACGAAGTCGGCACTGTGACGCCCAAACCCCAGGCCGGAAATCCAAAGCCCCGCGTTTTCCGACTGGTGGAGCATAAGGCAGTCATCAACAGGTTGGGCTTCAACAATCAGGGCGCCAATGCCGCTTTGGATCGCCTGCGGGACCGTGCTCACAAGCCTGGCCTTGTCGGGGTCAACATTGGCGCCAACAAGGACAGTGAAGATCGCATTGCGGACTACGCTTCCGGTATAACCCGCTTCTACCCCGTAGCTGGTTATTTCACGGTCAATGTGTCGTCTCCGAACACGCCTGGCCTGCGCAACCTGCAGGCTGGCGACGAACTTCGGCGCCTTATTGATGCCGTGCTTTCCGCACGAGCCGATGCGAAGGCGCAGGATGGTCGGACGGTCCCCATCCTCCTCAAGATTGCGCCTGACATGAATCTTGCCCAGCTCGAACAGACTGTGGCTGTGGTCAAGGTGTCGGGCCTCGAAGGCATGGTGGTTTCCAACACAACGCTGGACCGAAGCAAGGTTGCAGGACATCGCAATGCCGCCGAAGCGGGTGGCTTGTCCGGCGCGCCCTTGTTCGAGCACGCCACCCAAATGCTGGCCCATACCCGCCGCCTGCTCGGCCCGGACGCGCTGCTTATCGGGGTCGGTGGGGTCACGAGCCCAAAGACGGCTCTTCAGAAGCTCGAAGCGGGAGCGGATGTGGTTCAGGTCTATAGCGGGCTTGTTTACGCCGGGCCCCAACTGCCCATTCAAGTGGCCCGCGCGATGGTGAAGCGATGCGATGCTGCCGGCTTGCGATCGGTTTCCGAGATTTCGAGCATTCGCAATGATGAGTGGTGCGCCAGACCTCTTCCCAATGCCGCCAGATGAACGGGTCCTGACCCTAAAAGGCAGAGGCGATCTTGCGGGGCAGGGCGGCACATAGCGTGATGCCCCGGGCACCCAGAAAGATGTTCAGTGCGAGCCAAAGGGCATGGTTGCTTTGCAGCCAGACAGCGCCTCCGACGGCGGCAAGGTAGAGCGCGAAGCTCACAAGCATCCAGTTGCGCATTTCACGCCCCCAACTGGCACCAATATAGACCCCATCCATCTGAAACGCGACGAAGCCAAAAATCGGCGTCAGCGCCGCCCAAAGAATGTAGATGCGGGCTTCGTGTCTTACGGCTTCGTCCACGACCAGAAGATCGATGAAGGGTCCGTGAACCAGCATGTAGAGTGCGAAGAGTGCAACGGCGAACAGCCCGGCGCACACCATGCAAAGGCGCACCGTCCGCTTGAACCCCCGGCGGTCACGCGCTCCAAGGCTTTGGCCCACCATTTGCTCCGCAGCCGTCGCCAGTCCGTCCAGCAGATAGCCTGACAGCAGGAACACCTGCATCAGCACCGCGTTGGCGGCGAGAGTCACCTCTCCAAAGCCGGTGCCCACGCGGGTGAAGATCACAAACGCGAACAGCAGGCAGAAGGAACGGATGGTGATGTCTCGATTCAGAGCAAAGAACTTGCCAATCGCTGCCCGATCGAGCAGGCGGGCGCGGCTGGGCAAAGGCCTGTTCCTGCGCGATCTCCACCAGATCCAGAGGCCCGTCAACGTAGCCAGCGTTTCCCCGATCAAGGTCGCGGCTGCAATGCCGGCAATGCCGTATCCAAGGGTCAGGCCCAACAGAACCGAGAACACCATGTTCGTTCCGTTGAGCAGAAGTTGGATGCCCAGCACGGTGCGGCTGTGACCGAGACCCAAAAAGTGCCCCGTGATGACGTAAACGGACAACGCCATGGGGGAGGCGAGCACTCGGACCATGAAGTAAGTTGAGATCGCCTCTGCCAAAGGCCCTTCGGCGTTGAAAAACCAGAGTCCTAGCCAAAGCAGCGCCGGTGCCAGCGCTATCGTTGCCACACCGCCGATACATGCCACCGCCAGCGCCCGCAGGAAGACGGCGTCGAGTTCCTCATCGGCTCGTGCTCCAAACGCTTGCGCCGTAAGGCCGACGACGGATGAGCGCAGGAAATTGAAGGCTGTGAACACCAGATCGAAGAGGATGGCGCCAATGGCGAGGCCGCCCAGTATCACCACATCATCGAGCCGACCCGCGACACCGGTGTCCACAAGCCCCAGCAGGGGCGTAGACGCGTAGGCGATGGTCATCGGAACGGCGATGCTGAAAACGCGGATCAGGGTCACGTCGACCCTCCGCGTATCGCTTTCTGATTTTCCCGATGTTTCGCCGCGGGCCATCGCGCATCTCTAACCGACGCCGCTCGTTGCACAAGGCGGCTGGATCAAGTCGGCCGGATCAGGGCGATTGGGTATTGATGATCAAAGCCCTATGTGGCTCGCAATGCCCGACTTACCCATCGTCCATCACCCTGACTATGAAGCCTCGGACTTTCCGCAGAGCCACCGCTTTCCCATGGCGAAATTCCGACTGCTTCCCGAGGTGCTGATGCGGGAGGGTCTGGCGGCTCCCGGCACCTTCCTGTTGCCCGAGCCCGCCACGCCGGAGATGCTCTATCGCGTGCATGATCCGGCCTATGTGGATGCTGTCATGAGCGCGTCAGTGTCGCGCGATGTCGAACGCATGATTGGCCTCCCCATGACACCCAGCGTGGGTTTGCGCGGGGCCACCGCCACGGGCGGCACAGTGTTGGCCGCCGTCCTGGCCATGGAACACGGGCTCGCATGCAACACGGCCGGTGGCAGCCATCATGCCGGGCGCAAGCATGGAGCCGGCTTCTGCGTCTTCAATGATGTCGCTGTGGCCGTGGCCGATCTTCTGGCCAGAGGCGTTGCGCAAAGAGTGCTGGTGTTCGATTGCGATGTTCATCAGGGCGATGGCACCGCTGACATTTTTCGAACGGATCCAAGGGTCGTCACCGTTTCTCTGCACGGTGAGAACAATTATCCAGCCCTTAAACAGAACTCGGTCCTGGACGTACCGCTGGCCGATGGTTTGGATGATGCCGATTACATGTCGGTGCTCAGACAAACGCTGAAGACGGCAGACCGGCTGGGGCCGTACGATCTGGTCTTCTACAATGCTGGCGTGGATCCCCATGCCGAAGATCTGTTGGGTCGGCTGGCCCTTACCGATGATGGCCTTGCCGAGCGCGACCGAACCGTTATTCGGCATTTCCGGGGGCAGGGTCTACCCGTATGCGGTGTCATTGGAGGCGGTTACATGAAAGACCACCTCGCCGTCGCCCGCAGGCACGCTATCTTGCACCGGGTTGCAGCTCAGTTCTTGCAGGAAAGATAGCGCCTATGTCGATCATTGTTCTTCGTACCTTGTCTGCCCTTGGCGGCATCGCTCTTGCCGCAGCCATTCTATGGGCTTTCGGTCTGCAGCCCTTTTGGGAAGGTGTCGACGTGGTGACGTCGAGCCCCTGGGGTCAGGTCACGTTGATCGATCTGTATCTCGGCTTCTTTTTGCACGCCCTCATCATCTGGACGTTCGAGCGTTCCATGGCTTGGCGGCTGATTTGGGTGCTGCCAATCTTTGTGCTCGGAAATGTGTGGACCGTTGTCTGGTTCGTTGCGCGTGCGCCTCAGATCATCGCACGCCTGCGGAACTGGTAGTTCGCGACGAGCCTGAGCAGTAGAACCATCAGGAAGGCCACCGCGACGCCCACAGGGGTTGCCGCCGCAAGCCGTTCCGGTGAAGGCCATGTGAGCGGGTCACCGGATGCCACAATCAGAGCCGCTGACGATCCAAGGCCCGTCAGCCATGACAGACCGATGTGCCATGTCTTGACGTGGTTCAGGAGCGCAAGCGCCGAGATCAGGGGCAGGCCCATCACCGCCAGCGCGCCTGCGCCGATCATGGCCAGGCGGCCAAATGTGGGCACATCGGGTGCAGTTGGGCTGAAGATCAGAGCGACTCCAAGTGACAAGAGAAGCAAGCGCGCGCGAAACAGCTGACGCCCATCGGCTTGCCGCCTTTGGGTGAAAATCGGTGCCACGCCCCGCAGCAGGATCGAGGAACAGGCAAACATGGTGGCGGAAATCGCCGCACACATCACGGCTGCAACAGCCGATGTAGCGGCCGACCGGAAGACGATGGGCAGATCCAAATTCTCAGCCACCGAATAGATGGCAAACTGCTGATCCGACGCGCCGGTGGAGCCAATCGCAGCAAGGCCTGCACTGATGGCGATGCCGCTGGCCATGGCCACATAGAAGAAGACAGGCGTTCGGACCACAGCCTGCCGCGACCCAAATCCGGCATTGCCAAGGACTGTGCCCAGCATGGTCGCAGTGATCAGGCATATGCCTATGAGCGCAAGCACGCGAGTCTGATCGACCGCATCCGCCGGTGTACTGCCCGCTCGCAGCAATTCGTTTCGCGACAGGTCCCGCAGGGCGTCCAGTTCAAGGCCCGCGCCGATGGTGGCAACCCCAGCACCGGCGATGATGGATATTGGCAGGGCCAGGGCAGCCAGCCGCACAACGCCCGCTCGGCCACCCAGAATGGCGACGAGAACGGCCAATCCAATCGCGCCGCGCGTGATGAAATTGTCCTGCACGAGCTCCTGCTGGGTTTCGAACGCCAAAAAGAAACCGCTGAGCGCCGCAAGAGCCGCCAGACATGTCAGAAGCGACAGAAGATAGATTGCTGCTCGCAGCCAGGGCGAACTGTGGTCCGGCACAGCCAGCCGTGCGATGTCAGGCGCCTCGGCGCGATGCAGTGCCGGCGCGATGAGCGACACGAAGACAAGGCCGCCCACGGATACGGCCAAGGCCATCGACAGTCCCAGAGTGGAGTCGCCCTGCCAGAGGGTGGGCAGGGCTATCGGCACAAACCCAAGCCCTGTCAGGCAGCCTATGGCAACGCCCCGCGTGCTGGCCTGCCCCCCGCGTGAAGGGCGGAAGAATTGCTGGCCATCAAGCGTTCGCGTTCCCAAGGCGATGCCCCCGATTGTCGCCCCAACGATGATCAGGAAGATCTGCGTGAAAAGCGCCTCGGGCAGACCCGCACGCTCGGCGAGCATGAGACAGATGACAAGAACAAAACCCATAGCAGGCAATATGCGCAGCGACCGGATTTGTGTTCCGCGTCCAGCAGATTGGCCGGGCTGCATCATGTGTGCTTTCGCGGAGCAGCGGTGTCGCCGTGCATAAGTCGTTCAGCTTCGAGTTCGTCAACGGCCCCCAAGCGGCTGCGGCCAAGGGCCGTTGCCACGGCCAGTACCACAAGGGCGGCCACGATGGTGGAGCCGGAGAAAGTGGGTGCTATCGCAAGACAAACCAGGCTGCCAAACCCCGCAACGAGCGGTAGCGCCGTCACTGTGACCAAGGTCCATATCTGACTGGCTGCCGCCTTCCGGGCAACGCGATTGCCGGTCTTGCCCAGAGCTTTTGGTCTGGTTTCCCCCTCGGTTGCGAACCTAATCATACGCACCTTCTCTCCAACTCATATGGCCCGTGGAGGCTTTGGACGGTAAAACCACTTGTCTTTTGGCATTCGAAGCTGCGCCAAACAAGTCGCACCTCCACGTTGCGCGAACGCAGTTCGGATGTCGCTGAGGTGGGGAGAAGGGCGTTGCAACAACCCGTTGGGATTTCAGACCGCTGCATCGTGATTGCAGAGGATCACCCTTTGTTTCGAGGGGCGTTGCGGCTGGCGATTGAGGGCATGTCCGGAGAGACAAAAATCATCGAGGCCGCTGACTTTGGCGCGTTGAAATCGGCCTTGGCCGAACCGTCTGATCTGGACCTTGTGTTGCTGGATCTCGACATTCCCGGCGTCAGCGGCTTTTCAGGTTTGCTGCATCTGCGAGCGCAGCATCCGCATCTGCCGGTGGCCATCGTCTCGGCATCCGATGATGCGGTGACAGTCCGGCGTGCGATTGGCTTCGGGGCTTCGGGTTTCATTTCAAAGTCCGCTCCGCTTGATGATATCAGGGCGGCAATCGACGCCTTGATGGCGGGGGAAGTGTGGGCGCCGGCAGATCTTGAAGCCGAAGAAGACGACGCTGAGACGCAAAAGGCGATGGCGGAGCTTTCAAGCCTGACGCCTCAGCAAAGCCGTGTCCTTGCCATGATTGCCGAGGGTCTGTTGAACAAGCAGATCGCTTACGAATTGTCCGTCTCTGAAGCGACGGTGAAGGCGCACGTCTCGGCGGTCTTGCAGAAGCTTGGCGTCGACAGTCGCACTCAGGCGGTGATCAAACTTTCGCGTTTGGGCCTCAACACGGCTCCCGGCGCGGAAAGCGCTTAGCGCCTATTCCGCTGCCTGTGTGACGGGCTTGGTGCGGGTGAGAAGCGCGCGAAGTGCTGCGGGCTTCACCGGTTTGTTGAGAACGGACAGCCCGAGCGCCACAGCTCGCGCTTTGGTGTCGGGTGACCGGTCAGCCGTCACCAGAGCAGCCGGAATAGTGTGACCGGCGTCTTCCCGCAGGCTGTGTACAACCGACAGGCCATCGGTTTCGTCGAGATGGAAGTCGGCAAAGATAATGTCGGGCTGTGCGCCTGCACGGTGAATTTCAAACCGAGCTTCTGAGAGGTTGCGAGCCGTGATCACGTGGCATCCCCAATTGCTCATCAAATTGCTCATGCCATCCAGAATGCTCTGCTCGTTGTCGATGCACAGAACCAATGAGCCAAGGCGGGCAGATGGTCGTTGCGGAGGGTGATCATCGGAAACGGCTTGCCCGGCAGATGTGCCGCTCACCTTGGCAGGCGCCAGCGCGGGCAGGCGCACGCGGAAGGTGGAGCCGCGATCAAGCTCGCTCTCCAGTTCCACGTCGGCGCCAAGAACGTCGGCGACACGCTGCACGATCGAGAGGCCCAGGCCCAAACCCTCTGTTGTCGTTCGGCTCTCCGGTAGGCGGCGGAACTCGTCAAAAATTCTCTCGCGGTCGTCGGCGGCAATTCCCATGCCGGTATCGCACACGGTGATGTCGGCTGTGACCGCACCCATGTCGTCTGTACCGCGCCGCACGCCGAGTACCACACCCCCATGCTGGGTGTAGTTGAGCGCGTTGGACACCAAATTCTGTACCAGGCGCTTGAGGAGGCCGCGGTCGGCCCTCACCCGTGCCGATGTCGGAACAACGCTAAAGCGCAACCCGCGGTCAGCCGCCACGGGTTCGAACTGTGTCTTCAGCTCGTCAAAGATGCTCTGCAGAGCAACCGTACGGAGCTCCGGTTTCCAATGGCCTGCGTCCAGCCGCGAGATCGCCAGCACCGCTCCCAGAATGTCCTCGACGGCGTCCAGCGAGGTCGACAGGTTCTCTGCTGTATTCGTCAATTCTTTGTCGTCGGTCTTTTCGTTGAGGAACGCCGTGTAGAGCCGCGCTGCATTGAGGGGCTGAAGAATGTCGTGCCCGGCAGCAGCCAGAAAGCGCGTCTTGGAAGCGTTGGCGTCATCAGCCCGTTCCCGCGCTCTGTTGAGCTCCAGATTGAGCCGCGTCAGCTCAGCGGTTCGTTCTTCCACGCGACGTTCAAGATCTGCCTTGGCGGTTCTCAACTCCTCAGCGGCCGCCTCGGACTGGCTTATGTCACTCCAGGTTGTGACAACGCCGCCATCGGGCATTTCATTGGAGACAATCTCAAAGATCCGGCCCGAGCGACGCAGTTTCAACTGCCATGGCTGCCGGGCCTTGAGCAGCCGGTCCCTGAACGTGGGAAACGTGATGCCGACCAGATCGCCCCGGTCGTGCAATTCGTCATAGAAGGCCGACAGTTCCATACCCACTTCGCCAAGCTTGGGTGGCAGATCGAGAAGCTGTCGATAATTGTTGTTCCAACACACCAGACGGCGAGAGCGGTCGAAGACTGTGAGGCCCTGCTCCACCTTGTCCAAGGCCGTTTGCAGAAGATCACGATTGTACTGGATCGCAACGGACGCATCGTTGAGCAATTGCACGGTTTCTTCGCCGACCTGTTCGTGGCGCTGAAGCATCAGCGACAGGACGAGGCGTGAGGATGATGCGCCAATCGCAGAAGCGAGCAATTGCTCGGCGAACTCCAGCAATTCCGGTGAAGCGGGGTCCTTGTCGTGCAAGGGGGCCGCATGACCATGCAGGAAAGTGCCCAGCGACCTGTTGGTCCGTTCATATCCGAGGAACCGCGCCACCGTGTTGCGCACGTCGCTCACGGAGACCGGCGCTCCGGCATGAAGGACCTTGAGCGAAGACGTGCTGCGGGGGATGAAGACGGACGATTGCACCCGTTCGAGATAGTTTTGAGGCCGCGTCTGGGAGGCCACTACAAAGGCGGCAATGTTGGCGATGACCGATACAATGATCCCATGCATCAACGGGTCCATGTTCAACCCAAACAGGCCCTGGGGTCGCAGGAAGCCCAGTCCGAAAGGACCCTGCGCAAGCAGGCTGCTCTCAGACGGCAGAAGTGTGGGCAGAAGCAGCGTATAGGCCCAAACGCCAAACCCGACGGCCATGCCGGAAATGGCGCCGCGAGACGTTGCCCGGCGCCAGACAAGGCCTCCGAAAAACGCCGGCGCAATCTGCACAAGGGCTGCAAAACTCATCAGGCCAATAGCGGCCAGCGCCGCGTTGCCGGCGCTGCGATAGTAGATAAAGGCCAGCAGCATGACGACGAAGATGGAGGCGCGCCTGATGGTCAGAATACGCGCCACCATGTTTCGATCAAAGTTCGGCTGAGCATCCATCGTGTCGTTCGACAGACCGGAGTTGCGGCGACTTCGGCTGCGGTGGCGCAGCAGGAACGGTAGAACCAGGTCGTTCGAGATCATGATTGAGAGCGCAACCGTTGCTACAATCACCATGGCTGTTGCGGCTGACAGGCCGCCTATGAAGGCCAGAAGCGCCAGCCCTGGTTCCCCCATGGACAGAGGTATGGCGAGGACGAAGAGATCTGCATCCACCGCTCCGCCGAACAGTGTCGGTCCTGCCAGTGCGATGGGGATCACGAAGAGGTTAATCGCAACCAGATAGAGCGGAAACAGGCCCATGGCGCTTCTAAGCTCCCGGTCCGACCGGTTCTCGACGATGGCTACGTGAAAGATACGCGGCAGAAGCAGAAAGACCGAAAGTGACAGGAGGCTGAGGATGAACAGTCTCGGCCACGAGGCTACATTCGTGACCTGCTCAACATTTACACCGGTGGCGGCCGCCGCCGCGAGCAGTTCGGTCATCCCGCCAAAAATGCCGTAAACGGCGAAGATGCCCACAGCCATGAAGGCCACAAGTTTAACGACGGACTCCACAGCCACGGCCAGCATCATGCCGTCCTGGTGTTCCGTGGCATCAGCATGGCGAGTGCCAAAAAGGACGGCGAACACGGACATGGCTATGGCTATCCAGGCGGATATGTCCGCAGAGCTATCACCTCCAGATGCCGTTGCCACAATGTATCCGACAGAGTCCGACACGGCTTTCAACTGTAGTGAAATGTAGGGCAGGGTTCCGATAACTGCGATGAGCGCGGCCACGGCGGCAACCGGTGTGGATTTGCCATATCGAGAGCCGATGAAGTCCGCCACCGAACCGATCCGTTGTGACTTCGCCACCAGAACGATGCGCTTGAGCAGTCTGTGGAACACCGTCACGAAAATCAGCGGCCCGATGTAGACGGCCAGAAACTCCAGCCCGCTCCGGCTCACAAGGCCCACGGAGCCGAAGAAAGTCCAGCTGGTGCAAAACACGGCCAGGGTGAGCGCATAGATTGCCGGGCGATCGCGACGGCCGGTGCTGTTGCTTCTCTTGCCAGCTTTCTCCGCTGCATGGCGGTCTGCCAGCGACGCCACGAGAAACAGCACCGCGATATAGGCCATCGCCAAGACAAATACTGTGCCCGTCTGTAGCATTGTGTGCGGCTCCCCATGCACTCCATATGCGGCCAGGCGCGGGCAACAGCCTACCATCACGGGGCTTTCTTGCTCTACGCCTCTTTAGTGTGACGTCACATGGTGGAACACACAAGCCGTGAGGCCTGTTTAGAAAGCCTCTCGCAAAAGTGAATAAAGTCTTACCAAAGCAAAATCAGACTGCTAAGCAGAGGGCCAAGCATCATTTTGTGAGGGAACCATGCTTAAGGAATTCAAAGAGTTTGCCATCAAGGGCAACGCGTTCGAGTTGGCTGTCGGTGTTATCATCGCCGGCGCATTCGGGTTGATTGTTGCGTCGCTGGTCAACGATATCATCATGCCCATCGTCGGAGCCATCTTCGGTGGTTTCGACTTCACCAACCTTTACATTCCGCTGGCTGAAGGCGTGCCTCAGGGCGCTGCTCTTGATGCAGCGCGTGAAGCCGGTGCCGTGCTGGCCTATGGCAACTTCATCCAGGTTACGGTCAACTTCCTGATCGTCGCTTTCGTTCTGTTTCTGGTCATCCGCGCGATGAACAATCTCAAAAAGGCAGAAGAAGAAGCGCCAGAGGAAGAGCCAACACCGAGCGCCGAAGAAGTGCTTCTTGCGCAAATTCGCGACGAGCTGCGCGCTCAGAAGTCTTAAGGTTGGCGAGAGACAACAGACCCGGAAGGGGCTCGGCATTGCCGGGCCCTTTTTGCTTGACCAGGCAAAAGGCCAAACAAAAA
>JBCBXA010000060.1:0-16719 GCA_039816825.1 Pseudomonadota bacterium
GGGGTACATGTGGTGTTCCACATGGTAGTTCATGTTGAGATAGATGAACCGGTTGATGCGGTTCATATATACCGTGCGCGTGTTGAGGCGGTGGTCGAGCACATTGTTTGCCAGACCTGCATGCTGCGTCAGGCCGGTGAGCCACATGTGCCAGCTGCCGTAAAAGCGCGGCAGCGTGGTGAGCAGCAGCGGAACCGGAGACCAGAGCGCCAGCGATGCGATGGCTGAAGTCAGGTGGATGCCTAGGTGAATGCGCGCATCACGGTGAATGGTCGGCCATTCCCACTCGGGAACATAGGTTTCCACTGAAGGGTCGCGCTTGCCCAATGCGAAGATCACCATGCGGCGAAGCTGAGCCGGGCCGTCCTGCAGCCCAAAGATGTTGAGAAGCGCCACCGCAAGGTCCGGCGGGCGCATATAGGCGATTTCCGGGTCGCGCCCCACAATGATCGTGTCCGAGTGGTGGCGCGAATGGCTGCGCCGCCACGCGACCGGATTGCGGAACAGGTAGAAGCTCGCAATGTGGTAGATGGCTTTGTTCTTCCAGCGGGTCTTGAAGGCGGTCCCATGGCCGCATTCGTGCCAGCGCGCGTCTGACGCCGAGGCAGCAAAGAGGCCGTAGACCAGCCAGAACGGGATGGAGAGCCAGCCGTTCACTGTCGTCAGCCAAGCTGCGCTTGCCCCAAACCCTGCGAGAAGCGCGATCCAGATGATGGCGTCGCGGGTGGCCGGGCCGTCCGTTCGCTGCATCAGCGCTTTCATGGTCAACCGGTCAACATCAGTGTGATACCAGCTGGCCGCCGCCAAGCCGCGCTCCACGGCCTGCGAACCTGCGCCGGACACGAGGTCATAGTCCGCGACCTTCCAGCCCCTCCTGTCGACATATGCGCCCTTATCACTGATCGACATTGCGAACCCTCCCAAGTTCCTGCTGCCGTCAGGATGACCATCGGAACCTTCAGTAGCAAGAGCCTTGCCGTCGCGGCCACCGGTTTGGTGGCAGAGGTCATCTCGACACTTCGGCGCCGGTTGGCTGCTACTCAAAACTTATCTAAACGGATTAGTTTCTTGACAAGAGCGCGTCCGTCCCGTAACTTATCCAAATGGATAAGTATTTGCCGCAGAAGTTTCACGCGCTGGGTGATGCCACACGGTTCGCCGTTGTCGAGCAGTTGCTGAACGGGCCGGCTTCAGTGAGCGAGCTTGCAAAGCCGCACGACATGGCGCTGCCCGCGTTCACCAAGCATCTCAAAGTTCTGGAGACGGCTGGTCTGATCCAAAGCCGGAAAAGAGGGCGTGTTCGCACCTGTTTCCTTGAAACAGAAGCCATGCGTGAGATCCACAGCTGGATTGGCGCTCGAAAAGCGCTTTGGGAAGCCCGAATGGACAATCTGGCTTCTTATCTGGAAGAAGACGGAAGGAGTTGAGCGTTGGATATTTGTCATGAGACGCTGGTGTTCGAACGCGAGATCGCAGTGCCCCCCGCGCGCGTTTTCGAAGCCTATGTGAACACCGATGTGCGGGAGAAATGGTCTGCTCCGTCACCAACGGCTGAAGTCAGGATCGACACTTCCAATGTAAGCACCGGCGGAAGGGAAACCGGTCGATGCGGAAGCAAAGGGGACCTTCGGTGGTCTCTCAATCTCCACTATCATCGAGTGACGCCAGATCGGCAGATTACTTTTAGCGAGGAGCTTTGGGACGGCGAAGAGATGCTGGTTGTCGCTCTGATCACATTTGACATCCAACAGGCCAGCAATGGCGGAACGCTTTTGAAGTTGACGGACCAGATCACATCTTTTGTGGGCGCGGACGTCGTTGCCGGTCACCGCCAAGGATATGAGCAAGCCCTGACGAACCTCACTCACCACCTGACTTCCTAAGCGTCACACCCCGTATGATTTGAGGCACGCAGGCCAAGAAGAGGGGCTTTCGTTCTATTGAGGAACGTCTCGATAGATCGATGATGGTCTCAGGCGCGGTTTGGCGATCAACTCCCCCGTCGCATTCATCTGAGCCGCTGAGCTGAGCTAGCTGTGATCAGCAGGCCACCTGGAACTCTCGTCCCCGGTTGCCCCGTCCTTCGCGGTGGCCAAACTGGATGTAGTGGCGTGCCAAAGCCACTTCATTGCCGCCCAGCTTTGCCCGGACATCGGGGAAGATGGCTGCATATCGGGCTCCGCAGAAGCGATTGGTCTGACGTCCTTCGCGGTGGCCGTAGATGAAATAATGGTCCAGAGCCCGCTGCTCGCTCAAGCCAATGGCACGCACCAGATCATCATATCCCGCAACGTATTCCAGCGGCTCAAAAGTGATGTTCCGCCCCTCACGACAGCCAAAGCGCAAATAATGATCGCGTGCCCGGTTCACGTCGCGCCCAAATGCGGAAACGAGATCGGGATAGGACGCCGTGTAGAGCAAGGTCTCAAACTCATTTGCGAGCATGCGCTCGTATATGAAGCGACACTGGCGGGGCAGATTGGCGCCCGATTGGGACGAATAGCTCGTGAGCGATGATGTCGGCGATGCGAAGCTCGGAGATGTTTGGGCGACGGATGATGGCGCCGGTGCTTCAGCGACCGTACAGGCCGTAAGGGCGAAGATTGACAACAGCGCCGCGGCACGACCCAGAGCCATCCTTGCCGACATTCCGAAAAAAGCCCCACAGGCGTCCGTATTGATCAAGCTTCTCATGCACCCACCCTCGTTTCTGCAACCGCTTGTGCCAAGATTGAGTGCCAAGAGCGAGCGAAAAATCCACAAGAGCAGGGTAAGGGCGGGATAGTTTCAACGATTGAGGGCTTCGGTTATGGCGTTTCCTTGCTCGGCTTTGAGACCAAGTCCGCCGATGATCATGGGAAGCTCAAACGCGCCTTGAGGGCTCGCTGTGCGGAGGGAACGGATCTTGGCGGCACACGCCTGGCGCTGTACCTGTGCGGCATGACGGCTGCCGATAGAAGCGAATGCCCAGGATGTGGCGCCCTGTTGCCGATGGTAGAAGGCCCGGTTCATCGTTACATGGATGGATCGCCGGCGTGCTTCGAATTCTTCACCCGTATTCTGGCCTACGAGTACAGCGACGCAGCGCTACAAACCACTCACCGCATGACAGTTGATACTTATGCGGTTCAGCATCCGGGCGCGGACGGAACGAGACGGCAGATTCAATCGGTTGGTTTGCATCTTGCTCGGTTGAAGCTCCAACTCGACAACCCGCTTCGCCCGAGAGAAACGAACGAAGTCATGCTCGGCTTGAGCGAGTTCAAGCACAGCCTGGAACGGCTGGAGCCACCCAAGCGATTTTCGATGACTGTCGCCGATGTTGTAGAATTTGCTGGCACCTCGCAGCACCCGGACCGGGTTAGGGCCTGGGCGCTGGCAACGTGGAACGATTGGTCAGAGCACCATGGCTACATCAGTGACTGGGTGAAGAAGCGATTGTAGCTCGAGCTCTAAACCGACGCCTTCCTTCATCAATCAGAGTTCCATCAGGAAGTGGCGGCGCCATGCTGAGTGGTGCTCGAAATCGGTGTCATGTGACCACGCAAGCATCACGTAGGATCGTTTGCCCGATGAGAGTGTGGGATTGTCGCTGTCGGCCAGCACATGTGGCATGGAAAACTGCATTGTGGTCGTGTTTTCAGACGTGTGTCCGCTCACGTGCTCGACCGCAGGAGCAAGGCCAAGGTCCTGAATTCTCCGATGGTTTGGCACGAGGGCTATGCGCTCTTCTGCTCGGAAGGAACTTCCCACCACGGCACCCATGACAAAACGTGTGCCTTCGAGACGTTCCTGATTGTTGAATCCAACGGCCAGCCAGCCTTTGGTTGGCGCGCTGAATGTTGAGAACAGCCGGTCCTTTCGGTGCCAGTTCCGGAACGTCGTTCCATCCAAACTCAGTGTTTCTTGCAAGGGCGAAGCGGATGCAGGGATCGCCGAGAACGTCAAACCTGCGCCCAGCACGAAATGTCTTCGGTTCATGAAAGGTCTCTTCTCTTTAGATGTGCAGGATCATGGCGGCTGCCGAACCGGAGCAATGAAGAGACTGAATGCGCCGCGCGCCTGCGGCCACGGCCAGCTCACGGATTTGGCGATCCACCAGGAAAGACCCGCGGCCTGAGTGCGAGATCCTGTGGCGCAAGACGCGATCGGCGATGGATCGTGGCGGGCGGTCCGCATAAAACACGATGCAAACATGACCACCGTGCCGGGTGACGCGCACAAATTCGGACAAGGCCGGATAGGGGTCATCCACTGTTTCGATGCCCCACGCGCAGGTCAGCAGATCAAAGCTGCTATCTTCAAAAGGCAAATCCTGCATCCGCCCGTTTACGCGTCGCGCCGGAATGTCTTCGCAGAAGTTCAGCATCTGTTGGGATGCGTCCAGCAACACCAGGTCTGTTTTGCCCTCAAGGCCCTTGAGCAGCCGACGCGCCACTGTTCCGGTGCCACAGGCGACATCCAGAAGCCTGATGCCAGGATACAGAAGTGCCGTTACCGCGCCTTCAAATGCACATTGCGCTTCCCCTCCGGCGAAGCGGAGCCAGCGGGCGTGGGCCTTGCCGTAGGTCTCGGCCACATCGTCATAAACATTATGTTGTCTCATCTCGTCTCGCCCACTTGCCGGGTGCTCCCAATAGCACTATCGTCAAGTAGGTTGACTATCATGGAGCTCAGAATTGGTCAAGCAAGCTGACGACTTTCGAATCGACCATGTTGGTTGGCGCCTTTGGGATGCGGCTGCGAAGTGGAAAGAGAAGTTCGCGGCAGAGATGGTTGCAATGGGGCACGACTGGTATGCCGAGGCGCGCTCCAGGGTCGTTCCCTATGTTGGGCCCAAAGGCACCCGGCAGTCAGATATCGTCGCCAGAATGGGTGTGAGCAAACAAGCCGTTCAGCAGCTTATTCTGGATCTGGAAGAGTCCGGGATAGTACGGCGAGAGCCTGATCCCGATGATGGCCGTGGCAAGATCGTCCACTTTACCGAACGGGGATTGACCGCTCAGCGAGACAGTCAGAAAGCCAAGAGAAAAGTGGAGGCTGAAATCAAAGCGCTGCTCGGTGACGAAGATTTCGAACGTCTGGTCAGTGCTCTCAGAAAGATAGGTTCTGACGCATGAATTCCGCCGCTTCGCCAAGCCATCGCTGAGGGTTCGAACCCGGAATTCGACAAGAATCCAGACTCGCGCTTGAGTGATGTCCCGAATGGTGATCTGCTGGATTTGACAGTCCAACGTTGGAGAGCCGCATGGACCCTATCCTCAATGCCTACATTCTCACCCTTGGCGGTGTTGTTCTGGCGCAGGCGTCGCCAGGCCCCAATCTGATGGCTGTCGCGTCCACTGGTCTGGCTCAAGGGCGGTCGCGGGCGCTGTGTGTCGTTCTTGGAGTGGCGTCCGGCATGTTCATCTGGGCGGCGGGGGCTGCGCTGGGCCTGGGTGCGTTCTTCACCGCTTATCCGGTTTCTCTGGTCATCCTGAAATTACTGGGCGGCGGCTATCTGCTGTGGCTGGGTCTGAAGGCTCTAAGGGCTTTCTGGAAGAACGAGGCGGTGTCCATCAGTGCCAGCAAGCGGCAACTGTCCCATGGCGGGGCGGTGCGCCGGGGGCTGGCGGTGATCCTGACCAACCCCAAAGCCGCACTCATGTGGTCGGCGGTGGCGACTTATCTCTACGGTGCCGGTCTCAGCCCTGTGCAGGTGCTGGCGTTCGGCCCGCTTGCAGCTGTGACGGCGCTGTTGATCTACGGCACGTACGGGCTTCTGTTTTCAAGTCAGGTCGCGGTTTCAGGCTATGCGCGTTTCGCGCGCTGGTTCGAGGCTGCCTTCGGTCTGGCCTTTGCCGCTCTGGGCGGGCGGCTCTTGCTCGATGGAGTGCGGGCCATCCGCAACTAGTTCGATCTGCGGGTTGGCCCGAAATGCCCGAGGGGTAATGCCGAACAAAGCCTTGAAGTGGCGCGCCAAAGGCGGCGAACCGCCAAACCCAGTCAAAAGTGCGATTTGCGTGACTGACTGATCCGAGTGACGCAGCAATGTGACAGCGGATTCCAGTCGCAGCCTTCGATAGGTCTCCATGGTGCTGCGGCCGGTGCGCTGGGCAAACAGCCGGTTGGCCTGCCGTATGCTCACCCCACCCGCCCTGGCGACGGCGGCCAGGCTGAGCGGCTCTGCCAGATTGTTGCGCATGGCAGCGAGCATCCGGCGCACCGATCCGTTGCCATTGGCCAGGTCTGTTTCCGGAATGGCGCTACTGGCGGCATGACGCGGCGGGGGCGCTATGAGCATGCGCCGCACGGCCTGAGACACCTCTCCGCCAAAGTCCTGACCGATGAGGGTGAGGGTGAAGTCGAGTGCCGAAGCGCCGCCGGCCGAACTGGATATGCTGCCGTGAACAGCCAGTCTGGTTTGTTGCGGCTTTTCGGTTGAGCCCAGCGCCGCAAGCGCCTCCAGTGATCTGGGATGAGTTGTAAGAGGCTCGGCTGCGGTGATGCCGGATCGAGCCAAGACAAGGCTGCCCGCGCCCACCCCGACGAGGTGCACGCCGCGCTGGTGCAGGTTTGACAGCCAGAATGAAACGCGAGGGTCTTCGGTGTTGGCGGACGCTTCGTCGCTGAAGATGATCAGCCGGTCGAAATCCATACGCTCGCCAATATGGGTCGTTGCCTTGACCTGCGCAGGAATGATGCCGCCGACCGAATGGCTCGTCGCCTGGCCGCCAAAATGCGGGATGGCACTCAGCGGGTAGGCGCGGCGGCGCAAATGCCGGTTGGCGGCCCCAAGCGCTTCGACCACTGACCCATAGGCCAGTAGGTCAAAATCACCCATGAGCAAAAGTCCGGTTCGACATGTCGAAATGGCCATAAATGCTTATTCGGTGGCCATAATCGGAAAGTCAATATGTCGCACTGGAGACATTGTGCGCGCCAGATTCAGTTGGAGACACGGCGCATGGCCCACAAATCAGACATCGAAATCGCCCGCGAAGCGAATAAGAAACCCATTCAGGAGATCGGTGCAGCCCTTGGTATCGGGGCGGAGGATCTGGTGCCCTATGGCCATGATAAGGCAAAGGTTTCGGCCGACTTCATCAAGGCGCAGGCCGGCAAGGAAGATGGCAAGCTGATCCTGGTGACGGCTATCAACCCAACCCCTGCGGGCGAGGGTAAGACCACAACGACTGTTGGCCTCGGCGATGGCCTCAACCGCATCCTCAAGGATGAGGGCAAGAAGGCCGCTGTCTGCATCCGCGAAGCGTCGCTTGGCCCGTGCTTTGGCATGAAGGGCGGTGCTGCCGGCGGCGGATACGCCCAGGTTGTGCCCATGGAAGAGATGAACCTTCACTTCACCGGCGATTTTCATGCCATCACCAGCGCGCACAATCTGCTCAGCGCGATGATCGACAACCATGTCTATTGGGGCAATGAGCAGGAAATCGACATTCGCCGCATCGCGTGGAAGCGCGTGATGGACATGAACGATCGCGCGCTCCGCCAGATCAATGCCAGCCTCGGCGGCGTGGCCAACGGCTTTCCGCGGGAAGCAGGCTTTGATATCACGGTGGCTTCTGAGGTGATGGCCATCCTCTGCCTCGCCAACGATCTCGAAGACCTCCAGAAGCGCCTGGGTGACATCATCGTTGCCTATCGCCGGGACAAGACGCCGGTCTATTGCCGCGACATCAAGGCAGACGGCGCAATGACTGTGCTGCTCAAGGACGCGATGCAGCCGAACCTCGTGCAGACGCTGGAGAACAATCCTGCCTTTGTGCATGGCGGCCCGTTCGCCAATATTGCCCACGGCTGTAACTCGGTTGTGGCCACCAAGACCGCGCTCAAGCTGGCCGACTATGTCGTCACTGAAGCGGGCTTTGGTGCCGACCTTGGTGCCGAGAAGTTCATGGACATCAAATGCCGCAAAGCCGATCTGGCACCCGATGCCGTGGTCATCGTTGCCACCGTGCGTGCCATGAAAATGAATGGCGGTGTCGCCCGGGCGGACCTCAATGAGGAAAACGTGGAGGCTGTTGAAAGAGGGTGCGCAAACCTCGGTCGCCACATTGAGAACGTCAAAGGCTTCGGTGTTCCTGCGGTCGTGGCAATCAACCACTTTTACTCCGACACCGATGCGGAAGTAGGCCGTCAAAGCCTATGTGGAAAGCGTCGGGTCGGAAGCGATCTTGTGCAAGCACTGGGCCGACGGGTCTGCCGGCGTGGTGGAACTGGCCACTCGCGTGCGTGAAATTGCCGACAGTGGCATGGCTCAGTTCGCCACTCTCTACCCAGATGAGATGGGGCTGTTTGAGAAGATCGAGACCATCGCCAAGCGTATTTACCGCGCCGACGAAGTGCTGGCCGACAAGAAGATCCGCGACCAGCTGCGGGCTTGGGAAGCCGACGGCTATGGCGATCTGCCGGTCTGCATGGCGAAAACGCAGTACTCGTTCTCAACTGACCCCAATCTGCGCGGCGCACCCACCGGCCACTCGTTGCCGATTCGTGAAGTGCGCTTGAGCGCGGGTGCGGGTTTCATCGTCGTCGTGTGCGGTGAGATCATGACTATGCCGGGTCTGCCTCGGGTGCCGAGTGCAGAAGCGATCATGCTCAATGACAATGGTGAGATTGAAGGCCTGTTCTAGGCCTTTGGCGAAGTGACGTTTGGGTGGCACCTTGTGGCCACCTAAACGCCTGTGCCCGCCATGGAGATCTCGATGAAACTGCCTCCACTGAAAGCGGCTTTACTTGCCGCGCTTCTCGCAGCCTGCTCAACAAGCGTCCAGGCCGGAGACTGGTTCCTGCATGAATTTGGTGAGCTACGCTCTTATCATGGCGACTGGCTCAATGTCTGTCGGGACAAGGGTGAGGGTGACTGCCGGGCGGTGCAAATTGCACTCAAGCCGGGCGACGACACTTTCTTTGGTGAAAGTCAGGTCACAGTGCATGTGAGCCCGGACGGCGAATTTCAGATCGAGGTTTTTCAGCGCAACATGTCGACACCCGTCGAAGGGATCATCTCGTTCTGCTTCGATGAAGTCTGCTCCGGCATCGGAGGCCCGGAGGGGTGGCGTTTCGGAAGCAAAGACGCCACCAATGTGGCTGAGACCTTTGTCATCACAGACAAAGACGTAGCCGCGCTTACGGTCGAACGCATGATCGCGAACAACAAACTCGAAGTCGTGCACGGACCTTATGGAAGTGAGATGCGCGCCCGCTTCAGCCTTCGCGGCGTCACGGCCGCTCTCAATGCCATCGAGCAACACTACAAAGATCGATAAAATGACCGCATCCATCATCGACGGCAAAGCGTTTGCCGCAAACGTTCGTTCGCAGGTCGCCGACCATGTGGCACGCCTCAAAGCTGAGCAGGACCTTGTTCCGGGTCTTGCCGTCGTCCTCGTGGGGGAAGACCCTGCCAGTCAGGTCTATGTGCGCAATAAGGGCAAGCAGACCGTGGAAGTCGGTATGAACTCCTATGAGCATCGACTGGATGCCAGCACAGATCGGGAGACGCTGCTGAGTCTGATCGATCAGTTGAACAACGACCCTTCTGTCCACGGCATTCTGTGTCAGTTGCCGCTGCCCGGCCATCTCGACGAAGCGGAAGTGATCAACGCCATCGCGCCTGAGAAGGATGTCGACGGGTTCCATATTTCCAATGTTGGTCTCTTGGCGACCGGCCAGAAGAGCATGGTGCCCTGCACGCCACTGGGGTGCCTGATGATGCTCCGGGATCATTATGAAAAGTTGGGTGAGAGCCTGTCAGGCAAGAGCGCTGTCGTGGTGGGACGATCCAACATCGTGGGCAAGCCCATGGCTCAGCTTTTGCTGCGTGACAGCTGCACGGTGACCATCGCCCACAGCCGAACCAAAGAGATTGAAGCGGTGTGCCGTCAGGCTGATGTCGTCGTGGCCGCTGTCGGTCGGCCCGAAATGATCAATGGCGATTGGATCAAGGACGGTGCCGTGGTGATTGATGTTGGTATCAACCGCATCGAAGCGCCGGAGAAGGGCTTGAAGGAAGATGGCCGCCCTAAGACGCGCCTTGTTGGCGACGTGCACTTCGACAGTGCAGCCCAGAAAGCCGCGGCTATCACACCCGTGCCAGGCGGTGTCGGGCCCATGACGATCGCCTGCCTTCTGGCCAACACGCTGACCGCCTGTTGCCGGGCAAACGGTCTTCCGGAACCTGAGGGGCTGACGGCCTAGCCTCTCTGTTGCACAGTGTGGGCATGACCCACACCGATCCCAACATTATTCGCGCGGACTTCTCCGCTGCCATGTCGGCTATGTATCGCGAGGAGGTGCCGGCTTACGGCACTCTGCTGGAACTGGTTGCTGATACGAACGCGCAAGCGCTTGCAGCAGACCCAGAGCTCAAACGGTCGCTGATCGCCAAGGATGATCTGGCGCGCCTCAATGAAGAGCGGCACGGTGCCATCCGGCTCGGCACCGCGGAGGAGCTGGCCACCATGGCCCGGCTATTCGCGGTCATGGGCATGCATCCGGTGGGTTACTACGACCTGTCCGTCGCTGGCATCCCCGTGCACTCGACCGCTTTTCGCCCGATTGAGCAGGCGGCCCTAGCATCCAATCCCTTCCGGGTTTTCACATCCCTGTTGCGGCTCGATCTGGTGCAGGACGCGTCGCTGCGCCGCCGGGCTGAGGAACAGTTGGCGGATCGCCAGATCTTCACAGCTGGCTGTCTGAGACTCATTGAGAAGGCCGAGGCAGAGGGCGGGCTTGGACCCGATGACGCCCAGTCATTTGTTTCCGAGGCCCTCGAAACCTTCCGCTGGCACGCTTCCGCCCCGGTCACGGAAGACTTTTACAACGCGCTGCATGACACCCATCGGCTGATCGCTGATGTGGTGAGTTTCCGCGGGCCGCACATTAACCATCTGACGCCCCGGACGCTGGACATCGATGCTGCTCAGGCTGAGATGCCAAAGCGTGGCATTGCTCCAAAAGCCGTTGTCGAAGGCCCGCCGCCGCGCAAGGTGCCGATCCTGCTGCGGCAGACCAGTTTCAAAGCACTCACGGAGACCGTTCGCTTCAAGAGTGCTTCTGGCGAAGGCAAGCACACAGCCCGGTTTGGTGAAATTGAACAGCGCGGTGCTGCGCTCACCCCAAAAGGTCGCGCGCTCTACGACCGGCTGTTGGCTGAGGCGCGGGCGCAAATGGTGCCCGCGCCGGATGGCAGCAACGCGGGCGCTTACATGGCGCATCTGGGGGAGGTGTTCAGCGCTTTCCCTGATGATTTCCCAGTGATGCATCGCGAAGGGCTGGCCTATGGGCGCCATGTGGATGGTGTTCTCAAGCCCATCACTTATGAGGACTTTCTGCCAGTCAGTGCGGCTGGCATTTTCCAGTCCAATCTGGGGGACGATGCCACTCAGGCGATAACCGAAAGCCCCAATAAGGCTGCCTTTGAGCAGGCGCTCGGCATGGAGGTGGCGGACGAGTTCGCCCTTTACGCGACCATGGCTGACAGCGCCGAGACGGTGGGCGCGCCAGCCTGATTGATGATCTCACCGACCGTTCTGCCGACAAAGAAGATGAGCGTGGCAACGCCGATTGCTGCCGTTAGGCCTGCAAGAACGAGCACGCTATCGCGGTAGAGCAAGCCCAGAGCCAGAAGGGCAACAGATAGCCCGGCCATGGACCCCGAGAAGGGCACAAACTCCAGAAAGGGCATCGCCATCCCCAGCGACAGGATGATGGCCGCGACGAGATAGTTGAATGGGAAGCCGACAACAAAGGTGATGCGCTTGCCCGTGTGCCGGTCGATCCAGTGAGCCGGACCGCGCAACCGCGAGACGGCTTGGCGCACACGCTCCCGCGAAACCGAGCGCCGCTGCATCCATTGCGGTAACCACACATGGTCGCGCCGCAATAGAAGTTGCACGGAGACAGCTGCGATCCACAATCCGCAGAAGCTTGAAACGCCGATGATGCCACTCAGCGGTGATAGCGCGATCAAGGCCGGCACCAGCAGCATGGGCGCAAAGGAGCGCGTGCCCAGCGCGTCGAGAACGTCTGCCACACTGATCTGAGGCTCGGTACCGGCGTGCTCGATCTCGGCTATGATGTGGTCGATGCTTTCGCCGTTGCCGAACAGTTCGCTGGCAGGATGCTCGTCATTGCCTGCGGTCACGCTAGACCCAGCGGTTGAGGAAAGAGATCAGCCAATTGCTGCGGCGTCGATAGGGCGGCATCAGCCATTTTGTGGCCGACAGCTTGCTCTGAATGAAGACGCCCTTCTGGTGGGAGAACGTGTCGAAGCTCGCCCGGCCATGGTATGCGCCCATGCCCGACGCGCCAATGCCGCCGAAAGGGATTTCGTCCACGGCCACTTGAAGTGTGGTGTCATTGATGGCCGCGGTGCCGGAGATGGATTGGTTGAGAATGCGCTCGCGCGTGACGGCGTCGTTTCCGAACCAGTAGAGAGCCAGTGGGCGCTCGCCCTTTGCGATGAAGTTCAGTGCCGCGTCGGTTGTCTCGGCGGTAACGATGGGCAGAAGCGGGCCGAATATCTCCTCCTGCATGACCGCCATCTCTGGGGTGACATTGGTCAGAATGGTCAGCGGCATGCGCCGTTGTGCTGCGAGGGCATCAAGGTCGTACTCGCCTGTTTGCGGCGTAGGCCGATGCACGGTCGCGCCCTTGGCCTCGGCATCGGCCACAAGCTCCTGCAGCCGTTTGAAATGCCGGTCTGACACGATGGTGGTGAGATCGGGATTGTCATCAAGACTGGGGAAGTAGGTCTGCGCTACCGTCTTCAGCCGGGCGATCATATCGGTGACAAGCGTCTCCGGCATGATCAGATAGTCGGGCGCCACACATGTCTGGCCGCAATTGAGCAGCTTTCCATAGGTGATGCGTTGCGCCGCCAGCTCCATGTCAGCGGTTTCGTCCAGGATAACTGGCGACTTGCCTCCCAGCTCTAGAGTCACCGGCACCAGCTTCTCCATGGCCGCTACGCCAACCTTCTTGCCCACCGCTGTCGATCCGGTGAAGAACAGATGGTCGAAGGGCAAGCTGGTGAAGGCCGTTGCCAGCTCGACCTCGCCGGTGACCACCGTGAAGACGTCCGCATCGAAATGCTCTTCAACAGCCACACGCAGAGCCTCCGAGAAGCGCGGCGTCAGCTCGCTTGGCTTGAGCATGACCCGGTTGCCCGCGCTCAGCGCTGCAATGGCCGGGACCAGAGCGAGCTGAAGGGGGTAGTTCCAGGGGCTGACGATGCCCGCCACGCCCTTGGGCTGGGTGATAACCCGCGCCTTGCCTGGCCAGAAGGTGAGGGGGGTTGCGGTGCGGGGACCTTTCATCCAGCCCTTGGTGTGGCGCTTGGCATGGGTGATGGCCGAGCGGGCCGTCATCAGCTCTGCGAGGCGCGTCTCCTGATGGGCGCGGTGCCCAAAGTCGGCGGCAATCGCCTCGACAAATCGGTCTGCATGCCGATCAACCAGGGTTCCCACCGCCTTCAGCCAGCCCTTACGCGTAGGCCAGTCAGGGTTGGGATCTTCGGCAAAAGCGGCTTGCTGTCGCTCAAGCAAACCCCGCAACTCGCTCACACTGGTCTGCGAGGCGGGTTCGGTCAGGGTGGTCGGATCAAGGTGCGCGTTCATGCGCTGTAGCTAAGGGCAAGCAGGCCGGATTCAATGACCCGGCTCGTCAAAGTGCCTCAGATCGTGCGATGCCCTGCCACACAATGGGTGGCAGAGCCTGTGTGCTGGACTGTTAGCTGCCTTGGGCGCTGACAGCGGCGCGGGCGGCTTCCACCAGAGCCGCGCCATCAATGCCGTCTCCGCTGACTTCTTCCACCCACCGGCCGATCACTGCGTCCGCCGCTTCGGTGAGGGCAGTGGTGGTTGCTTCATCAAGCATGTCGACCGTCTGGCCCTGCTCGATCTGCAGTTCCTTGGCGCGGGTTTCGGCGCGGTCCCACAGGGCACCTGCGTAGCTGGCGAAGGCTTCACCGGAATTCTCGTCAATGATGGCCCGCAGGTCGTCTGGCAGAGCCTCATAGCGGTCTTTGTTCATGGCAAACAGGAAGAGCGCTGTGCCGAAGCGCGCATCGGCAGCACCGGCTTGCCCGCATTTGGAGAATTTTGCTGCGCGGATGGTCGGGGCAATCTCGAACGGAATCATGGCGCCGTCCACAGCGCCTTTGGACATGGCTTCCGGCAGGGCGGGCAAAGGCATGCCAACGGGCTCTGCACCCCACTCGGTGATGAGCCAGCCTCCGGTGCGCGACGGCGTGCGGATTTTCTTGCCCTTCAAATCGTCAGCGCTGGTGGCGCATTCATCGCGCATCATCAGCGCCTGACCGGCATGGGTGTGCACCAGAAGCGGATGCAGCTCTGCGAAATCTTCCGCGATCAGCTCGAAATTGTTGTGAATGGCCATAGTCGTGGCCTCGGCGGAACCCTGGTGAACCGTTGGCAGCTCAAACACTTCGGAGCGTGGGAAAACGCCCGGCGTATATCCGGGCAGGGTCCATACAATATCGGCCGAGCCATCCCGCACTTGGCGGTACAAGTCGCCCGGCTTGCCGCCCAGCGTCATGGACGGGAAGATCTTGATCTCAATGCGCCCGTCAGACTGCTCTTCGATACGCTTGGCCCAGGGCTCAATCAGGTCCACTTGCGTTGCCGACTTGGGGCTCAGGAAGTGGGACAGTGTCAGTGTGAGATCGGCTGCATAGGCCGGAACCACAGAGCCCAGCGCAAGAATGGCGGCAGACAGGACTGTGGTGCGAAAGAGTGAGGGCAAAGAATTGGCTCCGGTTGAGGGCAGCCGCATGGAATGGGCCGCTGAATTGGTGGTGTGAAAATAGACCTTGCACCAAGGTATGCAAGATAGGCCCTTGCCGCAGCGGCCATGAGTGGCGCACAAAGAACTTATATGGGCGCTTGGGGGGGAGGCCATGAACCAGATTCTTGACGAGCTTGAGGCCAAGCGGAGCGAAGCACGGCTGGGCGGCGGCCAGCGCCGCATCGACGCGCAGCACTCCAAGGGCAAGCTGACGGCCCGCGAGCGCATCGAAGTTCTCCTCGATGATGAGAGCTTTGAAGAGTACGACACGTTCAAAACCCACCGCTGCACAGACTTCGGCATGGAAAGCCAGAAGATCGCAGGCGACGGCGTGGTGACCGGCTGGGGCAAGATTGATGGCCGCCCGGTCTATGTCTTCAGCCAGGACTTCACGGTGTTCGGCGGGTCGCTGTCTGAAACCCATGCCGAGAAGATTTGCAAGATCATGGATGTGGCTGTGCAGAATGGCGTGCCCGTGATCGGGCTTAACGATTCCGGCGGCGCGCGCATTCAGGAAGGCGTGGCCTCGCTGGGCGGCTATGCGGAAGTGTTCTGGCGCAATGCCCAGGCCTCCGGCGTGGTGCCGCAGATCTCCGTCATCATGGGGCCTTGCGCGGGCGGTGCCGTCTATTCACCCGCCATGACCGACTTCATCTTCATGGTGAAGGATACCAGCTACATGTTCGTCACTGGCCCGGACGTGGTGAAGACGGTGACCAATGAGGTGGTGACGGCGGAAGAACTGGGTGGTGCGTCCACCCACACCAAGAAGTCATCGGTGGCCGACGGCGCGTTCGAAAACGATGTGGAGACGCTGCTCGAAGTGCGGCGGCTCTTCGGCTTTCTGCCGCAATCCAACCGCGAACTGGCCCCGCCGCGCCCGACGCCGGACAAGCTAACGCGCCTCTCCAATGGTCTCGACACGCTGGTGCCAGATAATCCGAACGTGCCCTATGACATGCGCGAAGTGGTGCTGAGCGTGGCGGATGAGGGCGAGTTCTTCGAAATTCAGGCCGACCATGCGGGCAATGTGCTGTGCGGTTTTATCCGCGTGGATGGCGACACGGTGGGCGTTGTGGCCAACCAGCCCATGGTGCTGGCCGGGTGCCTCGATATCGATGCTTCCAAAAAGGCGGGCCGGTTCGTCCAATTCTGCGACGCCTTTAACATCCCCATCCTCACGCTGGTGGATGTGCCCGGCTTCCTGCCCGGCGTGGCGCAGGAATATGGCGGCATCATCAAGCACGGCGCAAAGTTGTTGTTCGCCTACGCCCAGGCCACCGTGCCGCTGGTCACCGTCATCACCCGCAAGGCCTATGGCGGCGCTTACGACGTGATGGCCTCCAAACACATCCGCGCCGACGTGAACTATGCTTGGCCCACCGCCCAGGTGGCCGTGATGGGCGCCAAGGGCGCAGCTGAGATCATCCACCGCGCGGACCTTAGCGACGCCGACAAGATGGCCGAGCACACAAAGGAATATGAAGACCGCTTCGCCAACCCCTTCATCGCCGCCCAACGCGGCTTCGTAGACGAAGTCATTATGCCCCACTCAACAAGACGCCGCGTGGCGCGGGCGTTCGAGGTGTTGAAGGGCAAGCAAGCGCAGATGCCGAAGAAGAAGCACGGGAACATGCCGCTGTGAGGATGGCGATATGACGACGGCACCGCTTTGGCTCTGGATTTCCGCCGGATTGGCCGGCTTTATCTGTCTCATTCACATCTTTGCAGGTGGCCGGGAGTCGGTGCCGCCTTTGCTGTCGAGTGATATGGAGAGTTTGCCCAAGTACACCAATTACTATTGCTGGCATCTGGTAAGCCTGACATTGGCCGCGATGGCCGCCGCTTATGCGTTTGCGGCAGCTTACCCATCGGCTTGGGAACTCGCAGTGGCGGCAACACTCCTGT
>JBCBXA010000061.1:0-16677 GCA_039816825.1 Pseudomonadota bacterium
CCGGGCCCTTTTTGTTTGGCCTTTTGCCTGGTCAAGCGGGCTGACTTTACCAACCGTTCACCCTCAAGGCAGTTCGGTGAACGAAATGCGGCGCTTTAAATAAAATTGTTCCGATCCGCGTTCTAGCTTGCACTCAACGAGGCGTCCTCCGCGTAGAGGCGTCAAAGAGGGTAGGCAGTTATGAGCGACGGGGCACCGCGCGACAATGGAGGCGAAGTGAGCCTGGCATATGCCGTGGCTGCCGCTCGTGCACAGTTTCGCACGTCCATCTGGCGGCTGGCCATTCTGTCGTTTGCCATCAATCTGCTTGTTCTGGCCACACCTCTGTACATGTTGCAGATCTATGACCGTGTTCTTGGGTCGGGCAGCCGCGAAACGCTTCTGTTTCTGACGATCATCGTTGCGGGCGCGATCATCACGATGACATGCCTTGAGACGCTTAGGTCCATCGTGGCCCAGAGGATTGCGGCCAAGTTTGATCTCACCCTGGCCGCTCCGAGCTTCGCAGTCTCGATGTCCCAGCTCGGTGGACGCGATATTCAGCCGCTTCGGGATCTTTCATCCGCCCGAAATTTTGTGGCGTCGCCCGCGCTCATGGCCTTGCTTGATCTGCCATTTGCGCCGTTCTTCCTCATCGTACTGACAATGCTGCAGCCAGTGCTGGGCCTCGCCACACTGATCGGTGTCCTGGTCTTGGCCGGGCTGGCTTATGTCAATCAGATCGCGGCCCACAAGAAGGGTCAGGATGCATCGCGTGAGCAGGTGCAGGCCGTTGGTGCGGCTCAGACCTTTGCGCGGCACGCGGAAATGCTCGACGCGCTGGGCATGCGCCAGAACGCTCTCAGCCGCTGGGGCTCCATGCACAGTGCGTCGCTGAACTCGCTTGATGATGCGGGCAAGATCGGAGCCGTTTTCCTTGGAGCATCGAAAACCCTGCGTACCGGGCTGCAGATGGGCATTCTTGGCCTTGGTGCCGTTCTGACGCTGAACGGTTACATGACTGCAGGCATGATCTTTGCCGCCTCTCTGATTGCCGGTCGAGCGCTCCAGCCCATCGATCAGGTTATAGGCAACTGGCGGGGTATCGCCCATGCGCGAGAAAGCTGGCTGCGTCTCCGCGACACGGCTGCCGAGGTGCCGGGCGAGGGCGGCAAGCTGCCTCTGCCGGCCATGCAGGGCTACATCTCGGTTGAACAGGCGACCTATTTTCACACACTGCCTGATGGCTCCAAGGCCTCCGAACCGATCCTGCGGCGGGTCTCGTTTGAGATAGAGCCTGGTGATACGGTCGCCATTATCGGCCCGAGCGGTGCGGGTAAGACGACTCTCCTGCGGCTCATGGTGGGCGCCATTCAGTCCAGCCAGGGCGTGGTCCGCTATGATGGCGCCGATGTTCAGCAATTTGCGGGCGACGTGTTGGGTCGCCAGCTTGGCTATCTGCCTCAGGAGCCTGACCTTCTGCCCGGCACAGTGGCGGACAATATCGCCCGTTTGGACGAAGCGCCTGATGCTGAAGCGGTGGTGCAGGCCGCTCGTCTGGCCAACGCCCACGACATGATCCAGCGCCTGCCAAACGGCTACGATACAACGCTCAGTGCCGGTGGCTGGCCACTGTCTGGCGGTCAGAAGCAGCGTATCGCTCTGGCGCGCGCCTTCTACGGCAACCCGGCTGTGCTGCTCCTTGATGAGCCCAACGCTAATCTCGATGCCGCCGGTGAAGAAGCTTTGGCCAGAGCCATCGCCAGCGCCAAGGAGTGTGGAATATCGGTTTTGATGGTTACACAGCGCATGTCGGCCCTCAAACACGTGGACAAGGTGCTCCATCTTCGTGATGGCATGGTCGAGCGCTTCGAAGCCCGCTCCGAGCTGGTCACTCGCGTGATCGACTGGAAGGACGGCGGTGCGGATAGCGAAGAAGTGGCCGATGATGGCTTGACCGCCGCCCAGCGCATCGCCGCCGCACGTTTGGCCAGCTTTGGCTTGCGCGATGACAAGAACAAGGATGGTCCCTCAGCCAACGGTGCATCCGCCGAGAAGGTGCCGGCATGATGTTTGCCCGCACCAACACGGAGCCGGCGTCGAACGAAGAGCAACGCGTCGACAATATCGCGACTCTATGCGTCGCCCGTCTCCGCCGTCTGTTGCAGCAGGCGGGACAAGTCACCGCAGACCATGCAGTCGCGACCTTCGCCCCCAATCAACCTGCCGATGGTGTGTCTTCGACCCATGATTGGGCGAAGTCAGTCAAGACGGACACGGGCAGCCCGCTTCGTGTCGCTGCCATAATCAGCGCCATCTTCGTCGCCTTTCTGGTCTTCTGGTCCGTGGCCTTGCCTCTGTCGGGTGCCGTTGTTGCCAACGGTGTCTTCACGGTAGAGGGCCGTAACTTCTCAATTCAGCATCCCACAGGCGGCACAATCGAAGCCGTGCTGGTGCCGGAAGGGGGCGCAGTATTTGAAGGCCAGGCAATTGCCCAACTCTCCGATGTCCGGGCTCGCTCCGCCGTCGACAGCCTGACCAGCCGCTACATCGGACTGCGCACCCGCGAGGCCTTCCTTTTGGCTGAACGTGACGGCCTGAAGGATCTGCAATTCTCCCAGGCGGATATCGATCTCGCCCAATCTCAGGGCGCCATGGATCAGATCCGGGAGGTTGCCCGCGAGTATGCCGGGCGTCGCGCCCGTTACGCGTCTGAAGAGCAGATTCTCACGGAACGGCTGGCCGCACTGGAGCAGGAGCGCACAGGGGTTGAGACCGCCCGCGCCTCCACCCAAACGCAGCTTGATCTGATCACCGAAGAGCTCGAGGCAAAGCGTCGTCTGGTCGAGCGTGGGCTTATGTCGAAGACGCAGTTCAACGCCCTGCGCCGTGCTCAAGCCGATCTGGAAGGTCGACTGGGCACCAACAGCGCCAGCGTCGGGCGCATAGGCTCGTCCATCAGCGAAGCTCGGGAGCAATTGGTGCGCATGCGCAACCAGCGTTCCGAAGCGGCTTCAACGGGTCTTGGAGAGCTGCGTGTCAGCCTGTCAGCTATAACCGAAGAATTGCGCGCTGCGCGGGACAATCTGGAGCGTACGACCCTGCGGGCTCCGGCGGATGGCACCATCATCGGCCTTCTGGCCAATGCCTCCGGATCCGTGCTGCCTGCCGGTGCTCCCCTGGCGACGCTTGTTCCTGAGGGTGCCCGCCCGATCGCGGAAGTGCGGGTTGCGCCCGGCGATGTCGCTCGCATTGCCGTGGGTGACCAGGCGGTCTTGCGGTTGACGGCCAGCGCGGGCCGCAATGCCCCTGAGGTTCTGGGCACCGTGTCATACATATCTGCCGACCGCGTAACAGCGCCCAGGTCGAGGCCCGGTCAAGGCGATCACTATCTTGTTCGTGTGGCATTGCCTGAAACACTGCCAAGCGGCGTGCGGGTCCGTGACATATCCCCGGGCATCCCGGCAGAAGCGTTTCTGGGCAATGAGCGCCGCACGCTGATCGGCTATCTGTTCGGTCCTCTGACCGACAGTTTCTCGCGGGCATTTCGTGAAAGATAGGCCTTAATTTGCGCTCTGCACCCAGTTGCTGCCATGATTGCGCCGGAAAGAGAGTCCGATAGCGGCGGACGGCGGCGTTCTGGCGCCCTCTTAATCAGCGAGTCAGCGGCCTTGCCGCACCAGTTCAGGGGAACAGTCATGTTCAAAACACCTCACATGTCACAAGCCAAACGCGGTCGCCTGCTTGCCGCCTCCACTGCAACATTTGCGTTGGTGCTCGCAGGCTGTACGACCACAGACCCGCTGACGGGCCAGCAGAAGGTCAACAACACCACCCGCGGAGCCGTGATTGGAACGGCCGGTGGTGCCGTGGCCGGAGCAGTGATCAGCAACGCGCTCGGTGGATCCGCCGCCGACGGTCGCCGTGCCGCACTCATTGGCGCCGGTATCGGCCTTTTGGCCGGCGGCAGCATTGGCAATTACATGGACCGTCAGGAAGCCATTCTGCGCCAACGCCTTGAGGGTACAGGCGTGAGCGTCGTGCGGCGCGGCAATGAGATTATTCTCATCATGCCATCGAACATCACGTTCGCCAGCGGCCAGTCTTCGCTCAACCCCGCCTTCTTCAACACACTGAATGGCGTTGCGATTGTTCTTCAGGAATATCCCAAAACGCTGGTGGATGTGATCGGGCACACTGACAGCGATGGTGATGACGCCTTTAACCTCAACCTGTCGCAGCAGCGCGCCACTTCGGTCGGCAACTATCTCGCAACCCAAGGTGTGGACTCGCGCCGCCTGCTGATCACCGGTCGCGGTGAGACGCAGCCTATTGCCACCAACGCCACGGCGGAAGGCAAAGCGCAGAACCGCCGCGTCGAAATCCGGATTGTGCCGCTTCAGTAGAAGCCGTCATTGCCCGACTAAGCCGTCGAGCCCGCCAAAGGCTCGACGGCTTTTGCTTTTGAATTCTTGCGCCGGTGGACGATATCGAAGCGATGAACGACACCCCGCCCAACACGATATCGCCTATCCGCCCCACCGATGATGACGCGCTGGGGACTGCCAAGGAGCTTCTGGGCACGGCCCGTACTGCAAGCCTGGCATTCATAGAAAGCGATACCGGGCGGCCCAGCCTGAGCCGTATCGCTGTCATGCGCGCCGCGTCCGGCGACATGGTATCTATGGTATCGGAGCTGTCTGCGCACACACGTTCTCTACAGACCAATCCCGCAAGCGCGCTCCTGCTGGGTGAGCCGAGCGGCAAGGGCGATCCACTGAACCAGCCAAGACTGACGCTGCATTGCGATGCTGAGTTTCTGACCCGCGACACGCCTGACGAGTTTGCCGCACTTCAGGCCGACTACATCTCGGCTCTTCCCAAGGCGAAACTGTATGCGGGCTTTCTGGACTTCCGGTTTGTCGTTTTCAAAGCGCAGTCGGCCAGTCTAAACGGAGGCTTTGGCAAGGCCTATGAACTGAGCCGGGAAGACATTCTGAGCACTTTGCCCAACGCGCCGAACGCCCCTTAACGTCGCTTTATGGTTCTCCTGCTACTTTCTCCAGACACGTTTTGGGGGCAGGGTGTTGCACGACCAGTTTCTCTTTCAGTTGCTCACGCCTATCATCTACCTGATCTTTGCGATCGGATTTGTCCGGATATGGGTGACATCCAAGAAGCTAACGAGTTCGCTGCTGTTTGGTGCCAGCTTCATTGCCATGTCGATGGCATTCTTCTGGGAGTTTGCGCGCGGCACGGTGTCCGCTGAGTTTTACTCGCTTACGATCAATCTCCTCTATCTTGTTTCGGTTTGCTGTCTGGTCGCAGCCACATGGATGCGCTCTCGTTGGCCGGTCCCGATGAAGACTCTTCTTGTCATGAGCGGGCTATTCCTCGGCGGCACCAGCTATATGGTGCTGTCTGGTCAAGACATCCTTCAACGCACCATCTGGACAAGTCTTTCCCTCGGCCTCATTTGTGCCCTCAGCCTGCCGGCAGCATTCGGCATCAATCGCGGCCCCCTGGACAGGATGATCGCTTACTGGATCACTTTGGCCACGGCCCAGTTCTACATCCGCCCGGCGATGGTGTTCTGGCTGCACGGAACCGAGATGAGCGAGGAGACTTACTCCGCCTCTGCCTTCAACGCCGCCGTGCATTTCAGCGCCACACTGATCGGCCTCCTGATCGCCACAGCACTGTTGACTTCCTATGTCCTCAAGATCGTGTCTGATCTGCAGAAGACGTCACAGACCGATCCGTTGACCGGGTGCCTCAATCGGCGTGGTCTTCAGGATCGCGCCGACTACTTACAATCGTTCTGCGCTCGTAAAAGCGCGCCCATGGCCGTCGTTCTGGTCGATATCGATGACTTCAAGAGCGTCAATGACAGTTTTGGCCATTTGAGCGGCGACGAGGTGCTCCAGCGCCTGGGCGGATTGCTCGGCGATACGGCTGGCCTGTCCCACGCTGCGGGTCGTCTCGGCGGTGAGGAGTTTGCTTTGGTGATGAGCAACACCGATCTGGACTCGGCCCGAAAGGCTGCTGAAAATCTCCGCTGCACCTTCAGCCGCGAAGAATTCATCATGGCGGGCACGACCCGCAGTCTGACCGCCAGCTTCGGCGTTGCATCCCTCGATCCCAAGGCCAGCCTGACCGAAGCCATCGAGCGCGCTGACAAGGCGCTTTACGCATCCAAAGCGGCAGGACGCGACCGGGTGACCGACGAGTTGGAAACGAGCGTTAAGGAACTGCGTTCACTGGACGGCTTCACCAAAACCAACGCCGCTTCGCTTCTCAAGCAAGCCAGTTGAATTCAGGCTAGGGTCCTGACCCTAAAAGACGCCCGCTCCAGCATCAGCGGCGTCGACCAGCTGTCGGAAGCCCGCGAACAGTTCACGGCCCATGCCGTATTCGTTGCCGGACAGATCTTCCGTGGCTGGCGTGCGGGCCTGCCACTCCGCCTCGTCAACAAGGGCTTCCAACGTGCCTGCGTTCGCATCAAGCCGCACCATATCGCCATCCTGGATGAGGCCGATGGGGCCGCCATTCTTGGCTTCTGGGGTGACGTGAATGGCTGCCGGCACCTTGCCGCTGGCTCCTGACATTCGACCATCGGTCACCAGGGCCACCTTGTGGCCCTTGTCCTGCAGCACGCCCAGCCCGGGCGTGAGCTTATGGAGTTCCGGCATGCCATTGGCGGCTGGGCCCTGGAATCGAACCACCGCCACGACGTCGCCATCCAACTCGCCCGTTTTGAAGGCGGCTTGCAGATCGTCCTGGCTGTGGAAAACGCGGGCAGGGGCTTCGATCACATATTGCTCGGGTTTCACAGCCGACGTCTTGATAACGGAATTGCCCAGATTTCCGGTGAGGACCTTGAGGCCGCCATCGGGTCTGAAGGGTTCTGTGGCCTTTGTCAGGACTTTCGGATTGCCACTCTCGGGCGCGGCGTCCTGCCAATAGGCTTCGCCATCATCGCCCAGCTTGGCCTCTGTTGCGTAGGCGCGCATGCCAGGGCGGTCATTGTCTGACCATACGGTCCTCGTGTCTTCATGCATCAGCCCCTCATCCAGCAACTCGCGAATGAGGAAGCCCAAGCCACCTGCGGCATGGAAATGGTTCACATCGGCGAGCCCATTTGGATAGACCCGCGCCAGCAGCGGCACAGCGTCTGAAAGGTCGGAAATATCGCTCCAGGTGAGCGCAATGCCGGCTGCCTTGGCCATGGCCACGAGATGCAAGGTGTGGTTGGTGGAGCCACCGGTGGCGTGCAGGCCGATTACCGCGTTTACGATGCTCTTTTCATCTATCATGCGACCCGCTGGCGTGAACTCATTGCCCTGCGCGGTGATCTGCAGCGCACGCTTGGTCGCCGCGCGGGTAAGCGCATCGCGCAACGGGGTGCCCGGATTGATGAAGCTCGCGCCTGGAATGTGCAGGCCCATCATCTCCATCAGCATCTGGTTGGAATTGGCCGTGCCGTAGAAGGTGCAGGTGCCCGGTGAGTGATAGCTGGCCATCTCGGCTTTCATCAGCTCGTCGCGGCCCACTTTGCCCTGGGCGTATTCCTGGCGCACTCGCGCTTTTTCATCGTTCGGCAGGCCAGATGGCATGGGTCCCGCCGGGATGAAGATCGCTGGGATGTGGCCGAAGGTAAGGGCGGCGATGGTCAGTCCCGGCACGATCTTGTCGCAAATGCCGAGATAGACGGCGGCGTCGAACATGTTGTGGCTGAGACCTACTGCGGCAGCCATGGCGATGACATCCCGGCTGAACAGCGACAGTTCCATGCCCACCTGGCCCTGGGTCACCCCATCACACATGGCAGGCACGCCACCGGCAACCTGGGCTGTGGCGCCGTTGGCCTTGGCCGCCTCGCGGATCAATGAGGGGTAGGTTTCATAAGGCGCGTGGGCCGACAGCATATCGTTATAGGCGTTTACAATCCCCAGATTTGGGACAACGTCCCCGGCCAGGCGGTCTTTCACCTCTTCATCCACCATGCCTGCGCAGCCATGGGCGAGGTTGCCACATGACAATGACGAGCGGTGGACGCCTTGCTCAATGGCCCGGTCAACGCGGTCCAGATAGGCTTCGCGTGTTGGCTTGGAGCGCTCGACAATGCGGCGCGTCACGTCTGCGATGGGGGCGATCACAGTGGAGGTCATGGAACTTCCCTTTACGGAGCCCAGTAGACGGGCAGGTTGCGACGGCTCAAAACGGCACGGATCGGCATGGACAATTCGGCAGCCAAGTCCTGCTCGGCTTCGAGCAGGACCATCTCTTTTTCCTCGCCTTCAATATGAAGCGCAAGGAAGGGAGCAGCGAGAAGCGGAGGCAGCGTGAGCGTCATGCGCGGCTCCCCGGCATTCTCGGCTTCCATGGGCAGGAAGCGTTGGGTGGTGTTCGGATCTATGGCTTCCGCCAGATGTGTTCCACCAGGGAAGAAGCTTGCCGTGTGGCCATCCGTGCCCATGCCAAGAATGACAACGTCAGGCGGCAGGTCGTCGTCGCAGCTGACCTCGAGGGCTGCCGCTGTTTCGCTCGGCGACTTACCTTCCATGAACATGGGAGACAGGCATGCGTTGGCAGCCATGTTGGTGAGCAGACGGGACACGATCATGCCGGCATTGGAACGCTCGTTCTCCAGCGGCACAAGCCGCTCATCCACCGGCATGACGGTCACCTTGGACCATTCTATGTCAGTGGCGGAGAGCGCATCGAAGAAGCGTTTGGGCGTAGAGCCGCCGGAAACCGCAAGCACGGCTCTGCCACGCTTTTCTATGGCGTCGTTCAGGACAGCGGCGACATCGTCGGCCAGCTTAGCGGCCAGCGACACTCTGTCTTCAAAAGAAATGCGTTCGGCCATTCAGCCATTCTCCCTGTCGGGTCGATTGATGTCATCCGTGGTGAAGAACGGTATCAGGAACACAAGGCAAGCGAGAAGGAAAAGCAGACTGCCGACCATGCCCCAGAAGTCGCCCCAACTGACGACCAGAAACCCAATCGCCGAACCGATGAAAAGCAGCCAACCAATCAGGTTGAGAGTGCGATGGGTGGGCATATGGTCAGCTGTTTCCGTCAATGGCGTTCCAAGACCGGCCATCGCGTGTGATCATCTCGAACGATTTGGGCGGGCCTGAGGATCCTGCAGAATAGCTGACGGCGGTCTGATTGGTCTCTTCCCAGGCGTCAATGATGGGGTCTACCCATTTCCACGCCTGCTCGACTTCATCGCGGCGCATGAACAGCGTTTGGTCGCCGCGCACAACGTCCATGATCAGGCGCTCATAGGCATCTGGATTGCGCACGTCGAAACTGTCCGCAAAGCTCATATCCAGCGGCACCTCGCGGAACCGCATGCCGCCGGGCCCCGGATCCTTGATCATCAGATATTGCTTCACGCCTTCATTGGGCTGCAGGCGGATCACCAGCTTGTTGGCTTCCAGATCATCGTCGACACGGCCGAAAATATTGTGGCCCATCGGTTTGAACTGAACCACGATCTCAGAGACTTTTGTGGCCAGCCGCTTGCCGGTGCGCAGATAGAACGGCACTCCCGACCAGCGCCAGTTCGACACTTCGGCCTTAAGGGCGACGAACGTTTCCGTGTTGCTTTCCTCGGCATCGATCACATCCAGATAGGCCGGCACCGCTTCGCCATCTGTCGCGCCGGCGCGGTACTGACCGCGCACGGTGAGATGCTTTACTTCGTCTGTGCCGATGGGCGTGAGCGCGCGCAGTACCTTCAGTTTCTCATCGCGCACGGCGTTGGCATCGAACCGGGCCGGTGGCTCCATCGCTGTCAGGCACAGCAGCTGCAGCAAATGATTCTGCACCATATCCCGCATGGCGCCCGCTTTGTCGTAATAGTTGCCCCGCGTGCCGACGCCGAGCGTCTCCGCCACAGTGATCTGCACATGGTCGATATGGGCATTGTTCCACACCGGCTCATACATGATGTTGGCAAAGCGCAGCGCCATCAGGTTCTGCACCGTTTCCTTGCCCAGATAGTGGTCGATGCGGAACACCTGATGCTCGCCAAAGGCATCGCCGACTGTGTCGTTCAGTTGCTGCGCTGACTCAAGATCGCGCCCGATGGGCTTTTCGATCACGAGGCGTGAATTGGAGGAGTTCAGTCCAAACGAGGCCAGTCGATCCACGATGGGAGGGAACACCGTAGGACCCACCGCCAGATAGAAGAGGCGGATGCGGGCTTCGTCTTCCGGCGTCTCGCCGATCATCTCCTTGAGCTCCTGCCAGCCAGCGTCGGTGGTCGCATCGATGGAGATGTAGTCGAGCAGGCTCAGAAAGGTCTTGACCGTCTCGTCCTCAATATCCTCGGGTGCCACATGCTCTTGGATTGCCTTGCGGGCAAAGTCCTGGAACGCCTTGCGGCTCATCTTGGATCGCGACGCACCAATGATGCGGCAGGGCGCTTCTTTGGAATGAACGATCTGCCCAACCTGCAATCGGTGATACAGCGCCGGAATCAGTTTTCGTTCGGACAGGTCTCCGGTTGCGCCAAAGACGACGAAATCGAAGGGTGCGACAGGGATGATCTTCGTGCTCATGCCGCCTCATAGCACCGGTTTGCAAAGGGTGCGAGAACAAAATTTAATCGTTTGAATTTTGGTTCAAGCGAGCAAGCGATTTCGGCTCACAGCCACCCCTAAACGTTCAGGAGCAGATGCTCTCTTTCCCATGGGCTGATCACTTGCATGAAGGTCTCGTACTCAAGGCGCTTGATGGCGGCGTAGGTGTTCACAAAACGCGTGCCGAGCACGCTCTTCAGAGCGTCGCTGGTCTCGAGCCCGGTCACAGCCTCCAAAAGACCACGCGGCAGGCTGATCTCGTCTTCATTGACCGTTTCTTCAGTGGGCGAATTCGCCATGATCTCCTGCGTCATGCCGAGATAGCCGCAGGCCAGAGATGCTGCGATCGCCAAATAAGGGTTTGCATCGGAGGAGGGTACGCGGTTCTCGACCCTGCGCGCCGCTGGTTCCGACACCGGCACACGCAGGCCGGCCGTTCTGTTGTCCACCCCCCACGCCATATTGACCGGCGCTGATGCCGATTGGATCAAACGACGGTACGAATTCACATAGGGTGCGACCAGGGAAATGGCCGCGGGCATATAGAGTTGAAGGCCGCCGATGAACATGCGGAACAGCGCCGTGTCCTGGCCCTCCTCATCCACAAATATGTTCGAACCAGTCTTTGCATCCACCACCGATTGGTGGATGTGCATGGCGCTGCCCGGTTGGTTCTGGATCGGCTTGGCCATGAAGGTGGCGTACATGTCATGGGCAAGCGCCACCTCGCGGATTGTCCGCTTGAACGCGAAGACCTGGTCGGCCAACTCCAGCGCATCGCCGTGGCGCATGTTGATCTCGAGCTGGGCTGCACCTTCCTCGTGGATCAACGTATCGATCTCGAGCCCCTGCCGCTCTGAATGGTCGTAGAGGTCGTCGATCATTTCATCGAATTCGTTGATGCCCGAGATTGAGTAGGATTGTCCGCCTATGATCTGTCGACCGGACCGTCCCATTGGCGGCTCCAGTGGGTAATCCGGGTCGGGGTTCTGTTTCACCAGATAAAATTCGATCTCAGGTGCGACGACCGGTTTCCAGCCACGGGCTTCATATTGCGCAAGAACGTGGCGCAACACGTTGCGCGGCACCAGTTCTGACGGGGTCCCGTCGAGCTGTTTGACATCGCAAATGATCTGCGCCGTCGGATCAGACTCCCATGGAACCTCGGTCAGCGTCGAAAAATCAGGCTCAAGCCGGAGATCACCATCCGCCGGATCATATTCGAAAGTGTCGCTCTCCTCTGGGTAATCGCCGGAAATGGTCTGCTGAAAGAGCGAGCCGGGCAGGGCGAGACGCTGATTGTCCAGAAACTTCGAGGCCGGGAGCATTTTGCCCTTGGCCATGCCCGCCAGATCGACCGTCAACACTTCAATGTCTTCGATCCCGCGGGCTCGCAGCCATTGTTTTGCCTCTTCCATATTGGCAACGCCACGTTGCGAGCTGGTGTGGGCAGGTGTCGAGCCATCCGCTGGCTTGTCGGTAGGTGTGTCAGGCATGGTTTTGTACAATCGCTTTGTGCAGCCAAAGGCGGCCTATCACAGCCGTGTTGCAAGGTGAACAAGTTGGGCTTTTCGGCTGTAGACCTCGGCCTTCAAAGCCCCTATCTGTTCGCCCAATTTCGGGCTCGCGCCAAAACCCATTCCGCCGTACGGAGATCGCCAGCATGCCATCCATCATAGCTCGCCTTGCCATCGCAATCGCCACCACCACCGCGCTCACCATGTCGTCCTTGGCTGAAGAGCGTGTGGTCAATGTCTACAACTGGTCGGACTATATCGATGAAGCCGTACTGGAAGACTTTACAGCCGAAACCGGCATTCGCGTCGTCTATGATGTTTTCGATACCAATGAACTTCTCGAAACCAAGCTGCTCTCCGGTGGTTCTGGCTATGATGTGGTTGTGCCGTCGGCAGAGTTCCTGGCGCGCCAGATCCAGGCTGGTGTTTTCCAGCCCCTCGACAAAGCCAAGCTGCCCAACATCGCGAACATGTGGGACAAGATCGAGGAGAAGCTCGAGCCATACGACCCCGGCAACGCCTACTCAGTGAACTACATGTGGGGCACCACCGGCATCGGCTACAATGTCGAGAAGGTCACCGAGCGTTTGGGTGAAGAGGCCCCTGTCGACAATTGGTCGCTGGTCTTCGATCCGGCGAACATGGAAAAGCTGGCGGACTGTGGTGTCCACTTTCTGGACGCCCCGTCCGAGATGTTGCCTGCGGCTCTCAACTATCTGGGCTTGAACCCTGGCTCCACCGATCAGGCTGAATTGCAACAGGCAGCGGACCTGCTTTTGTCCGTTCGTCCGCATGTGCAGAAGTTCCATTCTTCAGAGTATGTTCAGGCGCTTGCCAATGGCGATATTTGCGTTGCCATCGGCTTCTCCGGTGACGTCTTTCAGTCCATCGCTGCAGCGGATGAAGCCGACAATGGCGTCACGGTGGCCTACTCGATTCCGACCCAGGGCACCCAGCTCTGGTTCGACCAGATGGCCATTCCCGCAGACGCGCCGAACGTCGAAGAAGCCTATGAGTTCCTCAACTTCATGATGAAGCCGGAACCAATCGCCACGGCTACCAACTATGTCTACTACGCCAACGGCAACAAGGCGTCTCAAGCTCTGCTTGAAGAGGATTTGATCAACGACCCCACCATCTATCCAGATGCCGAAACCGAGGCGAAGCTCTTCACCAAGCTGCCTTACGACCAGCGCACACAGCGTGTTGTGACGCGCCTCTGGCAGCGCGTGACCACCGGTAGCTGACGGGCGCAAGAGGCGCTTCCGGTGGCCGGCGGCCAGCCATCGACTTCCAGACCGGCTCTCGGCGCTGTGCGCCGGGACTTCGCGCCGTGGAACGATGCTGCCGCCAGACCTTTCATACAGTTTCGCAATGTCACCAAGCGCTTTGGCGATGCGGTGGCTGTCGATGACATCTCACTGAACATATACGAGCGCGAGTTCTTTTGCCTCTTGGGGCCGTCCGGCTGCGGCAAGACCACGCTCATGCGCATGCTTGCCGGGTTTGAGACGCCCAATGCCGGTGAGGTCTGGCTGGACGGCCAGAACCTGTCCTCCGTGCCGCCGCACAAGCGGCCGGTGAACATGATGTTTCAATCCTATGCGCTGTTCCCGCACATGACCGTGGCCAGCAATGTGGCGTTCGGGCTGAAACAGGCTGGAATGGCAAAGGACGCCATTACCCGGCGCGTTGAAGAAATGCTGGCACTGGTGAAGCTGCAGGACTTTGGCGCTCGCAAGCCGCACCAGCTTTCCGGCGGCCAACGGCAGCGCGCCGCGCTGGCCCGCGCTCTGGCACCGCAACCGAAAGTGCTGCTGCTCGATGAGCCTCTGGGTGCGCTCGACAAGAAGCTGCGCGAAGAAACGCAGTATGAGCTAGCAGATCTGCAGGAGAAACTCGGCCTGACCTTCATCGTGGTCACCCACGATCAGGAAGAAGCCATGACCATGGCCGACCGGATTGCCGTCATGCGCAAAGGTGGCATCGATCAAATCTCGACCCCGGCAGAGCTGTATGAAGAACCCGCCAACCGACACGTGGCGGAGTTTGTCGGCTCGATCAATCTACTGGAAGGCAAGGTGAGGTCTGTAGGAGACGGTCTGGTGACGCTGGACGGCGCTCAGGGCACGCTGACCGTTCAACTGACTGATGGCAAGCCGGCGCCTGATATCGGCTCCATCGCGTGGGTTGCCGTGCGGCCCGAGAAGATGACCATCGCGCGCGACACGGCCGATGCCGCTACGCTGCCGGTCAACCGCGTGGAGGGCGAGGTCTGGGATATCGGCTATCTTGGGGACATGACGCTCTACAATGTTCGTATGCCAAGCGGCGAACTGGCCCGCGCCTCCATCCTCAACCGCTCGCGGACGGTTGAGGAGCCATTGAGCTGGGAAGAGCGCGTCGCACTGCATTTTTCTCCGACTGACGCAACGTTGCTGACATCATGAGCGGCGGCGCGGGCACTCCTCAGAAACTGGGCCGCGCGCTGGCGGTGTTCGTTCCTTACGCCTGGCTGCTGGTTCTTTTCCTGATTCCCTTCCTGCTGGTCTTCAAGATCTCGCTTTCGGAAGTGGCTCTCAAAATCCCGCCCTACCTTCCAGATTTTGCCTTCGGTGAGCCCCTAAATATTTGGTTTGAGAAGGCCCGGAACTTCACGCTTGAGAACTATCGCTGGATCGCGGGCGACAGCCTTTACCTGCAAAGCTTCCTGACCAGCCTGCGGGTGGCGGCCATTTCGACGGCGCTTACCCTTGTGATCGGTTTCCCGATGGCGCTTGCCATCGCTCGAACTCCAGCTCGATGGAAGGGCCTCTTGCTGGTGGCCGTCATCCTGCCGTTCTGGACGTCGTTTCTCATCCGCGTCTATTCGCTCATCGGCATTTTGAAGCGTGAAGGGTTGCTGAACCAGTTTCTGCTTTGGCTCGGCGTGATCGATGATCCGCTCACCATCGGCGGCACTCAGATCGCGGTATATATCGGCATCGTCTACACTTACCTGCCTTTCATGGTGCTGCCGCTCTTCGCTGTGCTGGACAAGATCGACGGAACATTGCTCGAGGCGGCGGCCGATTTGGGAGCCAATGCGTTTCAACGGTTCTGGAAGATCATTATCCCGCTGGCCATGCCCGGCATCATCGCAGGCTCCATGCTCGTCTTCATCCCGGCTTTGGGTGAGTTTGTCATTCCAGACCTCTTGGGCGGCAAGAATGCCCTGATGCTCGGTAAGACCATCTGGCAGGAGTTCTTCAACAATCGCGATTGGCCCGTGGCGTCTGCTGTGGCCATTCTTCTGTTGCTGCTGCTGGTCTTGCCGATTGCTATTTTCCAGAACGCCCAGTTCCGTGCCGATCAACGGGAGCGCGGTTAGCGATGCGCGCTTGGTCACGGCTCGATATCACGGCCATCACGCTTGGCTTGGCGTTGCTCTACCTGCCCATCCTTGTGCTGGTGGTCTACTCCTTCAATGACGGCAAGCTCGTCACCGTCTGGAGCGGGGCTTCCTTGCGTTGGTATCGCGAGTTGTTTGGTAACGAACAGCTTCTCGCAGCGGCTTGGGTGACGATCAGAGTTGCTTTCATGGCGGCGACCCTGGCTGTTTTTCTGGGGACATTAGCGGCCATGGCCCTCGTTCGGGCCGATGGATTCCGTGGGCGAGGGCTCTTCCAAGGCATGATCTTCGCGCCACTGGTGATGCCCGAGGTGATAACAGGCCTATCGCTGCTGCTTCTTTTCGTGGCACTTGCGGTAGACCGCGGCCTTCTCACAGTGACGCTGGCCCATACGACCTTTGCCATGTGCTACGTCGCTGTTGTCGTTCGCGCGCGCCTGCAGGATTTTGATCGATCGCTTGTGGAGGCGGCGATGGACCTTGGCTGCCCGCCGGCCAAGGCTTTTCTCAAGATCACGCTACCTATCATCTGGCCCGCAATCCTGTCAGGCTGGGTGCTGGCCTTCACCCTGTCGCTCGATGATCTCGTGATTGCCAGCTTCGTGTCAGGCCCCGGCTCCACAACACTGCCCATGCGGATCTACAGCCAGGTCAGGCTGGGTGTCACACCGGAGATCAATGCCATCTCGACACTGCTGATCGTCATGGTGGCATCGGGAGTGGTGATCGCCAGCCTGGTCAACCGGCTTCAGCGGCGCGAAGACTAGACTCCTGCTACTCGGCACCGATTTTTGGTCGTTACTGGCAGACGCAATGCTTGGCGTGGGATGCCCGAATGGCTTCAAAGGTACGCTGCATCCGGTCTTCCACGATCCGCAGCGAATGAGAGTTCGCGTCGATTGTCGCTGCGACTTCATAGGCTGACATGGCCACCCAAACCTGCCTCCGCACCAGTGGATTAGCGATGGCTGGAGCGTTGCCACGGATCCAATCGCGTGTGTTGGCAACAATGCTGGCGGGGTCTCCGCCGGTTCCAAGAATAGGAGATGGCGCATCAGCCGGAAGGTTTCCGGTCTCAACTAGGCGCTCAAAGAGTGTCTCCACCGCACCAGCGCCGTCACTCACTGCTGCAATTTCGAACTGGCCTTCCGGTTCCGAGAGCGGTTGCACATCGTCGGGAATGTCAGCGGCA
>JBCBXA010000062.1:0-16613 GCA_039816825.1 Pseudomonadota bacterium
CCCACGCCGATATTCACCATGGTGATTCCCGCATGATCCTTACGGGTCAGGTGGTAAGCCGGCATTTGTGGCTGGCGGACAGGCGCATTGCCTTCACTGGGCTCTGTCTCGCCCGCGCGTGTGATCACATTGCCCGGTTCAATAAAGGCGTCATAGCCGCCCCCGCCCTCTGCCATCAGTTGCCGGGCCATCTTCTGGAACTCGTCCATGTAGAACTGGTAGTTCGTGTACAGAACGAAGTTCTGGAAATGATCGACGTCGGTGGCCGTATAATGCGCAAGGCGCAGCAGCGAATAGTCGATGCGTGGCGCCGTGAAGGGCGCCAGTGGTGTAAACTGGCTTTCACCACCATCATGCACGCCATTGACGATGTCATCATTGATGCGGGTCAGATCCGGCACGTCGAACCGATTGCGCATGGCCAGCAACATGTCGTCGCCACCCTCGCCATGCCCAACGAATTTCGGGCCCAGCGCAAAGTGTAACGGGATGAACTCATCCGATACGCCGACACGCACAGGCACATCGTGGTTCTTCACAAGAAGCTCGATCTGTCTGGTCAGGTAGTCGCGGAAGAGAGTCGGGTTCGTGATGGTCGTCGAGTAGAGGCCGGGCTGGCTGACATGGCCAAAGCTCAGGCGGCTATCGAGCTTTTCAAAGCTCTCCACCTTCACGCTCAGCATGGGGTAGCATGCGGTGATGCGCTGGGTGGGCTCTTCGCCGCTGGCCACCATATGTTCAAAATGGCGGCACAGAAAGTTGGTGTTCGCGTTGTAGATTTCGATCAACTGATCGACTGCGACCTTGGGATCTCGCGTCGAGATTGGCTCGAAGTGATGGTGGTCGTAGGGGGCGGTACTATCGGCAGGTTTCGCCGTCTTTGTCTCTTGATTTGTCATGGGCTTCACTATCGGGGCAGGACGGTTTCTGTCTAGCCCCGATATTGTGTCCCCATACGCGACACCGAAATGATGGTCAGCTCAATAGCAGGTGCGGTTGGCGGCTGTGCAGACGACATGCTGAGAGCTCATGTCAAACGTGGCTGCAGGAGCCGGGCCAACTGCGATCTTCGCAAGGCCTGCGCCCGCAGCGATGGACAAAACGGTGACGATCAAAAGCTGGCGAACTTGCATGTTGATAACTCCCAAACTCATCTGTTGGGAAGACAATGGCACTGCCGCCTTGAACTGATGCTGAGCGCCCCGTTCAGCTTGCGTTCAAATTTGTGAACAGCGCTTGCTCTGTGTCTCGCGGCCCTTACCTTCGCTGGCAACCGGAGGATCACATGACCGAACATACCAAACCTATCGAGTTCCACTATTGGCCCACACCCAATGGCTGGAAAATCTCCATCATGCTCGAGGAACTCGGCGTGCCCTACGAGGTTCACTATGTGAACATTGGCGCGGGAGACCAGTTCAAACCTGAGTTTCTGGCAATCGCCCCCAACAACCGCATGCCAGCGATCGTCGATCCGGAAGGGCCTGACGGCGAGTCTGTCTCCATTTTCGAGAGCGGCGCCATTCTCCAATATCTGGCCCGCAAGTTCGGCCAGTTTTGCGGCGCCACCCAGCGGGATCGTATCGAGGTTGATCAGTGGCTCATGTGGCAGATGGGCGGCCTTGGACCTATGGCAGGTCAGGCGCACCATTTCCGTCAATATGCGCCAGAGAAAATCGACTATGGCATTCAGCGCTACACCAATGAGGTGAACCGCCTTTACGGAGTGATGAACAAGCGTCTGGCGGACCGGGACTATCTGGCAGGCGACTACTCCATCGCCGACATAGCCTGCATCGGATGGGTTGTGCCCCATGAGAGGCAGGGACAAGACCTCGACGACTTCCCCAATCTCAAAGGCTGGTTCGAGCGCCTCAAAGCGCGCCCTGCCGTCGAGAAAGGCCTCGCTCTTGGCAAGGAAGAGCGTGATCGCATGAACCTGGCCACCGACAAGGACGCCCAGTCAGTGCTGTTTGGGCAGAAGGCTCGTTAGACTCTATTCTGGCCCATATTCATTTGGGCCGGGATCACTCTTCTGGACTGTGAAGTAGATCATCACCAGAAAGCCGATCAGTGGTATAAGCCCGATCAGCTGCCACCAACCGGTTCGCCCGATGTCGTGAAGGCGCCGGGCCGTGACGCAGATGCTCGGCGCCAGAATTGCGAGAAGCAGGATTGTCCCAAGCGGGCCGTTTCCGTCGACATTCGTGCCAAACAGAATGACGTCGATGATGGATGCCGCGAGCGACGTCAGAATGACGAACAGCACCCACCACCAATATTCTCTCCGCCGGGCACGGCCTTTGACATTGAAATAGTTATTGAAGACATGCCGGACGGAGTCCTGAAACCCGTAGGGATGGTGGGCTGGCCAGCCATCTTGGCCGCTGTCGAAAGTGTAGTCCTGTTGTTGCGGTTGAGTTGTCGAAGCTGGAGTGGACGTTTCGTTTGGAAGTGGAGGCGGCGCGCCGGCCGCGTCCGGTCGCATATGTTGGGGGACCACCTCAATGGCTGGTTGCCAGGAAGACTGTCCTTCGCGCCACACCAGAGTTTCCGGGCGAACAACGCTGTCCTGCATCAGTTTGGAAAGCTCCTCATCGGAGATCGGTCCAAATTGTTGTTCGCCGTCTGCATAATACCACATTGGGGGCTCCAAGCTTCTTTGGGTCCTGACCCAAACTTCGGAAAGAACAGCAGAGGTTTACGCGACTTGCGACGGGTCTTCTAGAGCGGACCCAACCAGCGCGGCGTGTCTTTTGCATAGGTGCTCCAGTCCACCCCGAAGCGGGCGCTCAGATGCTGCTCTTCTGGCTCGATGGCCAGACGCAGCATGAGAGCTATGAAAATGGGGACTGCGAACAGGCTGGCAGCGCCGGGCCGGAAAACCGCCAGCCCCACCAGAACGATGACGTAGCCAAGATAGATGGGGTTGCGGCTGAACCTGAAAGGCCCATCAGTGACCAGATGACTGGCGGCGTGGCGGGGCAGAACAGCCGTCTTGCGGCGGACCAGATGGGCGGCGCTCCAGCCATCGAGCGCGACGCCAAAGAAGATCAGCACGATGCCGATCCAAAGTTGAAGACCGGACGCGCCGCTGGCAGGCGAGCCGAACCAGCCCATCGCTGCCAGACCCACAACCAGAACCGGCGGCCACGGAAATTTCGATGGCCCATCACTCATCTGCCTTTGCCTCTGATGCATGGGTCGGTGGCAGCGGACCAAGCGTTCGGTCGCCGGCGTAGAGGATGGCAGTATCGGGTACCGCGCCTTGCCGGTGCCAACTGATTGCGGCTCCATCAGCGCGGACCTCGTAGCATTCCCAGGCTCGGGCAGGGGGCCAAAGCGAGCAGTATTCATCGCCCCGCACCTCCCACTTGCCAAGGCTGGCTGGTCGAGAGCCGGAATAATAGCGGGTCGTGCCGTCTTCGGCGAAGTGCTGTCGCCACGGTGTACCCGCCGATATGCGGGCTATTGCCGTATTGCCTGAAAGCCGTTCGGTGATCTGGGCCCCGTTCAATGCAGTCTCGGCGTGAACGGGAGAGGTCAGGGCCAACAAAGGCAAAAGCATGCGTATCATGGGAACAGTCTAGAACGGTCGCCAGGACCGGCAAATCACGCTTTTGAAACCAAAAGCCCAGCGCAGGGCCGGGCTTAAGATGTTTTATGCAACGCCAATTGGCCTAGGTCCTGAACCTACAGGCGCGTCCATTTCTGCGAGCGGCAGATCAGGCCACCCAACACGCAACCGGACATGGACAGCGAGTTTCCATTGACCTTGGCTTTGCCATTGTAGGTCTTGTTGTTCGTCGGGTCGGTGATGGAGCCCTTATAGTTCACGCTCGTGCCACTCATCTTGCCAATGCGCTTGCCCGAATACTCACCGCTGGTCAGCGTCACGCAATAGGAGCCACCGCACTTTGCAATCTTGGCCTTTTCGCCTGACTGTGTGCGCCAGTTGCCTTCAATATCGGCGGCCATTGCGGTTGCGGACATGGCGGCAATCAAACCGGTAGCGAGCGCGGCGCCCGACACCGCTTTCACAAAACTCTTCATCGGAACATCCTCCCTAATTCCGTTTACGTAAACGTTATAGACGTTTCGAACTATGAGTGCCAGCGGAAATCCGAAACGCTTTGTCTGTCCGTCTGTGGGGCGGACGTATTCAGTCGGCGGCCGGGGAGTGGTCGAGCGGTTCTTCGCGCTGTTTGCTGAGTCTGGCCCACCAGGCTGGGGTCGTTTGTGCCTGTTGCAGTGCTCTGCCTCCAGGTGCGCCGTTCCAAGGGTTTCAGACAGCCCCTACCGGTCTCTCTTAGGCTGATCTTTCGGGTATGGACGTGACTCACGGTGAATCCAGTCTGAATCGAATTGTTTGGTGCACATGGCCAGCGCATTGATTTCATGAAACAAAATCGGACTGGCTTGCTTATCGAAGTCTAAATCTCAGGCTCTTGAAACATTTTCGTCAGCTCTGATTAACCGCTGCCTTTAAGTCCAATTTTAATCGAACTCGCCAATCTCAACCCATCGAGAGAGCGCAGAACGCGCCGAAACAGGGAGAGAAAACATGGCCCGATACGATATTCATACCGACACCGTCGCCGAAATGGGCGGCACTGTGAACGCCGAGGTTCTGTTCCAGATGGGCATCCTCGCATCCACTGGCCGCAATGGCGAAGCCAACAATGTTGAAGCACACAAATGGTTCAATTTGGCCGCGCTCAAAGGCAAGGAAGAAGCTGCCGATTACCGCGCGGAGATAACTTCCGAAATGTCCGCTGACGAAGTGCGCATGGCACTGAAGTCCGCCCGCGAGTGGCTCAAGCTCCACTAAATAGTTGGGCCAAGGGCGGTTAGCTCAGCGCAAACTCGAACAGGTGGCCAGAGCTGCACTCCGCACCTCGGCCCATGGCCTGCACCGCGCTGATCAGCCTGCCCTCGCGTCCAAGCGCCTTGTCGGCCAGCGCAATCATCATGGGATTGGGCGTCGCAAACGGTGCAGCGGCTCGCAGCCGCTCAGCGTGAGCTGCTTCGGATATGTTCGGCTTCAAAGCGCAGGCAGCGATCAGCGCGCCCGCCGTTGAGCGGCTGACGCCAAACCAGCAGTGAATGAGAAGCGGTGCATCACGCCGCCAGCGCTGCGTTGCGAACATCAGCAGCGCATCCATGTCTTCGGCATTGGGTGCGCGGTAACCCTCTTTGGGTTCTGACAAGTCGTTAAACGACAGCGACAGACGATCCTGCGATGGGATCGATGCCGGTGAGGGCGGTGTCATGTCGGCGCTGAGCAGGCTCACCATCTGCTGGATACCATGCTGCGCCACAGTGCCCTTCACTTCAGCCAAGGGGCACACGAAAATGGGTGGCAGGCTCCCTGCTGCCTCAATCCCCATCGGTTGACAGCTCCGCAAAGCGCTTCAGAAAGCGGGTCTCCGCTTCATCGGCCGGCACGCAGTCGAGTGCCAGATCGTCCGCCTCCACCTGTCCGGGCGAGCCGAAGAGCTTGATGCCCTCGGCTTTGCCAAATCCGGCCAACTCAGTCGCTTCAAAGTAGGCGCAGACCATGTCGGCTTTCTTGACCTTCCTTTTCAGTGCTGCGGGGACGAGGCCCGGAAGGCCGAAGCGCAGATTGATGGCAGTTTCCAAGCGAGCCTCAACGTCCCGATAATTGCCGCCCATGACAGACTTGAAGGGCGAAATCATATCGCCAATGACGTATTCCGGCGCATCGTGCAGCAGGGCATAAAGCCGATGCCCCCGTGGTGCCTCAGGCCACAAAGCGGAGAACACAGCTTCGACGGCGAGAGAGTGCTGCGCCACCGAAAATGCATGGGCACCCGTGGTTTGGCCGTTCCAGCGCGCAACCCGCGCCAGGCCATGGGCAATGTCTTCGATCTCCACGTCCAGCGGAGAGGGTTCCAGCAGATCAAGCCGTCGACCCGACAGCATGCGCTGCCATGCCCGTGGCGGCGAGCCATCCCGGTCAGGCATCGGGCTCGTCAGCTCCAATGGTGAAACTGGCGAATTTCGGCGTGCTCAGCGTCGCCAAAACACTATCCACTTCCACATCAGCGCCCGGCAGCTTGTCCAAACGCACCAGCGCCAGCCCAATCTGGCCGTTGGACGATCCCATGGTGCCTACTGTCTTTCCCGCGACAACGATGTCTGCACCCTTGGCTGGCAGGTCATCGTTTGCAGCGATCTTCACAAACCGCTTGCGCGCCTTGCTGCGGTGTTCCACACGGCTCACAACTTCCTGGCCGACATAACAGCCTTTGCGGAAGTCGATTCCCTGGGTCAGGTCCAGCAGTGCTTCGTGGGCGAAGGTGGATTGAGTGTCATAATCCGCGCCGATCTCGGGAATGCCGGCGTTCCAGCGCCGCGCGTGGTACCCTTTTTCAAGTTCCGCTTTGCCGGGCACTTGGGTAACAGGCACTTGGGCATCATATGCGCGCCAGCCGAGTTCGGGCGCACGTTCATCGATAATGGCACCTTCAAACGTCCGCTCCGACGTAATCACCTTCAGATCACTGATGGCCAACTCCACGTCTGACCGCAGTTTGTAAAGCGATAGGCGCTTCATCAGCGCGTCCCGATCGTCGGCTGGGCAATCAATTCGGAAGCCATCACTTGATCGGCTTATCAGGAATTGGAACAGGATTTTGCCTTGCGGGGTGAGCAGGGCGCAGTCTCTCGCTGTTTGTTCGGGCAGAGTGTCCACATTGGCGGTGATCACGCGCTGCAGCAGATCCTGTGCGTCAGCGCCGGAGACCGCTAGGACGGCGCGCGAAGTCAGATGTTCGATACTCATGGTGCCGGCTCTTGTGATTGCTTCAGCCTATATGGCGCGCTAGTCGCCTGAGATAAAGAACCGCCAGCGCCCGTCAGGGGCGATTCCAAGTCGGTAGAATGTGTAGGTGTCGATGGCCTGCATTTCTTCGAGGTCAAACCACGTGACCACGCGCAAAAGCTCAACTGTTTCCTCCGGCGTCAAGTCACTGGGGCTGCGTGCCCAGAACCAGGGCCAGACATAGGTTTCGTCCGCTGTTCCAGCCGCAAACAGAACGGGATCGAGCTCCAGAATGTCGATCAGAATGGCAAGCGCTTCGATGGAACTGGGGTCTTGCGCTGCGCTCTCAAGATAGTCGATCGCGTCCCCTGCCGGCTCCGATGTTTCGCCGGAGATGTTGTTGGTCAGGATCGTCAACTGCGTGCCGCTGGCACCGGGATCGACCAGCCTTGCAAGCTTGCGAATGTCGCCGGACCGAGCTGCTTCCAACAGCTTCGTCCGCATGTCTGAAACCGCGTCCGGCAGGCGGGATGCATCGGTGATCCGCTCCGCCGGAACGTCCAACTGATCCAAATCGTTTGCCGGCTGCTCGTCATGATTGCTGCCGAAGGGCTTGGGAGCGCGGGGCGCTTCGATCTCGAACCCCTGGGGATTGGGATCGATCTCCAACACATTCTGCTGCTGTGCCAGCGAGGGAACCATCAACCAAGCTGAAAGTGTCAGGGCTGTGATGAGCCTTATGGAGAGCAAAGCGCGCATGCCGACATGCTTACACGTGCCGCATGACAATTCGAGTGCCAGTCATGTGCCGGAGCAGGTGGTTAGTGAAGTGCCGTGTCGGCACGCAGCTTTCCCGTATCGAAGAGTCCGGGAATCTCGTCCGCAAGCTCGCGCGCAGCAGTTTCACCCTGTTCTGACAGAACGCGACGCAGGGCCATGATGATGGCGCTGCGGGCAATGATTTCGGTCTCAATGCCCTCGCCAGAGGCCTCAATCCAGCTTTCGAGCAGAAACTCTTCGGCCACATTGTGTTTTTCGAGATCGATCATCTCATCTAGGTCTTCGAGGTTTTCGACCGGCTTCATAGAACTCTCCGAGGCTCCCCAAGCGCGGTTCAGCCTCACTGCGCATACTGTGATTGCTTGATAGCACTGGACGTGCCCCGTGAAAGCAAAACCCACCTGCGGGAGCCCAAACCCTTGCGGATTGGTTAACGGGGCGAAGCGATTGCGATCAATTTCCGTATCGATTGACAATGCCTTCCGACAAGGCGCGGCCTTCTCGGAGATAAAGCCGCGTCGCCTCATTGGCTTGTTGGGTACAGCGGGTGTATTGCGCGCTGAAGCCGTCATATCCACGGTTGAAAAGGGTGATGAACTTGGCCCGGCGCTTCGGCGACGGCTCTTCGGCAGCCAGAAACTCTGCCATGGCGTTGCGCCAGTCTTCCGCTTCTGACCCGTCACAGATCTGACGAAGAAAATGAAGCGAACCCAAGACTTCGCTCAGGCGCTCCAACTGTTCTTCATAGGGGGGCGCAACATCCTCGCTCGGTGGCGGGGCGACCTCGTCTTCACCATCACTGTCTTGCGCCAGGGCGGGATGCGATATGGCCAGCACAAAACCCAGCGCGACTGCACCGGTGCTAGTTCTGAATGATCTCCACATCTGGGTGGAAGCTGTTGGCCACAAAGGCAAACGTAACATCATAGGGCAGGTCTTCAGCTTCGCCGTTGGCCGTGGTTTGAACCACGATATTGCCCACATCTCGGCCGTCAGCAATCCTTTGTGTGTCGAGGGCAGAGGCCTGTCCCTTCTCCCATGTCACCGTGATGTCCCCATCGGTGACCGGACCTTCCAAACGAACATGCTGCATCGAAACGATGAACGGCTCTTGCCCGTCGCCTTTCCGCACGATCACGACGCGGGCCATGGCCGGAATGTCTTTGGGCAGGGCGCCGCGAAACAGGAACGGCACCTGAGAGCGGTCATAGGCGATATAGGGATTGCGGCCATAGGCGCGCATCTCCGGATTGTTGGGAACGAGCACCTGGCCTTCGGGCAGGCGCGCCTTGAACTTGGCCCAGCTTTCCAGGCGTGACGGTACGACCTTGAGTTTTGTGCCCAGTAGGTCGCCTACAATGGCCTCACCGGAGAATTGCTGCCACCAGGTTTCGGTCTTGCGGTCATACATGATCAGGTCGGACCGGCGCAGCTTGCCGGTTGTTCCAAACTCGACGGCTTCGCCGTCAAGCGTCCGTTCGAAGACGATGGCAGCATTGCAGAGAGGGCAATAGGTCACGGCCACCGGCACACCGCCGACAGTGTCGTTTACAATCTCATGCCAGGTCAGAACCGACAGAGGGTAGGCTCGCGCTTCGCCATTGATCTCGAGGCCTATGACAGGTTCCAAATCGTCATAGGTGCGAGCACTCTCGATGGGGATGAACAACGGGTCGTCGATCGATGGAATGCCGTCCTTCGGCGGGCCACCGGAGAGAATGCTCTCTTCCTCAACGGATATAAGATCAAAATTCGTTTTCCATCCTTGCTGGCGCCAAAAGTCCGAATTGGACTGGCCTTGAGCCATCGCCGTGGGGGTGAGTTCGGCCATCTGGGACACTTGGCCAACCGTTAGCGCTCCTCCCACCAACAGAAACGCAGCAAGGGTGCGGGGGATGCGGACGAAGGGCGAGCGGGCCATGGCGTGATCCTACTTTTGTCAATTAGCCACTAAATTGGCCGGTGCGACCGTTTTGACCAGCCTCTGGCTGATCAAGGCCGCTCACAAATGCGTGGTCAGATGATGCGCCGCTGCTCTCATCACTTCGTTGAGACGCGGTGTCTTGGCGCTCTCCGGCATGGCGAGCAGGGCATCAAGCGTGAGCCAACTGATACCCAGACAGTCTGATGACGGCTCTGGCTCCAGCAATTCATCCGCTCGGGCTTCCCAGAGATGCACGCCCAGGGTGCGTCCTTCGCCGAGATCGAGATCCATGAAGGGGGATAGCACCTGTGGCTCGACGATCAGCCCCGTCTCCTCCTGGAGTTCTCTGGCTGCGGACCGGGATGGCGTTTCGCCATCTTCCACGCGACCGCCCGGCAGGGACCACAACCCACGCCATAGCTCATTGCCCCGCAGGCCCAGCAGCCAACAACCGCGCCAATGAACGGCGGTGCTGACGCCAAACGGTCGATCCTTCTCGGGATTCAACTTATTGCGCAGCGTTGGCGAGTGGCGGGCCGAAACTGACATCAAGCTGAGGTTCTTGCTCGCCATCCAAACTTGCGTCCATCACATAGCCGATCAGCACGAATCTGCCTTCTCGAAACGCCCAGGTTGCTGAGGAGAAGTAGTCTCCAATTCCCCGCCCCTTGCCGAAGCTGGTAATCGTCATGGTTTGGTAGTCGAGGCTTGGATTGATGATGTCATCTCGGGCCACGAACCCCGTGATATCGATCCGTTCAACGGTTTCCCAATCCTCCTCACCGTCCGCATCCTTGGCATAGGTGATATCGACTTCGGGGAAGGCGAACTGAATGGGCACAAGAGGTCCTTCCATCTCGCCCAGAAGGTAGGAGAACCCAAAATTGTACGCGCCACGGAAACACATATACTCCACAAGCCGCATCCGCCTGACGCGCGATGGGTCATAGCTCTCCGCAAACGTGAGCTCATACTCTCTGGGCTCTGGCTCCGCATCACCGTCCAAAACCGCGCCATCGCATTCAGAGAAGTAGCGCTCGACACCTTGTTGAGCCTCCGCGCTCGCGGGGACTTCAGTCATTTGTGCCTGAGCTGCGCCCGCACTCAAGGCGAGCGCCACAGCAACAAGCCACCCGATTTTGCTCTGAATGGTCATAGAGCGACTGTCGATCACCGGTTGGGCTTTGTCCAGCCGGGAGGTCGCAGCCTTTGGATGCTTGACGGCTCCGCATATGGGGGCAATGAACGGGGCATGTGCGGTCGCTTTGCCCTCGTTGCCGGTGTTGATGAGATCAATCAACATCTGGACACCGAATTCAAACACATCATTCCGGCCCGCTACAACGTCGCCCCTACGCAGCCGATCAACATCGTTGCCAATCTGAACGGAAAGCGCGCGGCCCTTCTGGTCAGATGGGGTCTCATTCCCGGCTGGGTAAAAGATCCCGATGACTTTCCAACCCTGATCAACGCGCGTTCGGAGACCGCAGCCACCAAACCCAGCTTCCGCGCAGCGATGCGCCATGGCCGGGCGCTCATTCCGGCAACGGGATTCTACGAATGGCGGCGCCCTCCGGAGGGCAGCAAAGCCAAGAGCCAGGCTTATCTTGTTCGTCCAAGGGAAGGAGGATTGGTGGCGTTTGCGGGCCTTTGGGAAACTTGGATGGGGGCAGACGGCACCGAGATAGACACTGGCTGCATTCTCACCACGGCGGCCAATGAAGCATTTGCACCGATCCACCACCGGCTGCCGGTGGCGATCATGCCTGAGAGCTTTGATGCTTGGCTAGACACGGTCAACCAGGAACCAAGGCATGTGCAGCCGCTGCTCACGGCACCCGACGATCAGTTCTGGGAAGCCGTGCCAGTTGGCGATGCCGTGAACAAGGTTGCCAACACCTCGCCAGAGATCCAAGAGCCTGTTGAGCCTCGTCCCCTCGATGACGAAACCGATCAACCGCCCAGTCAGATGACGCTTCTCTAACATGCTCACATTTCTCACCGGTTTTGCCACTGGCGGCGGCCTCATCGTCGCGATTGGCGCACAGAATGCCTACATCCTGCGGCTGGGTTTGTTGCGGGCGCATGCCTTCATTTGCTGCCTGTTGTGCGCGCTGGCCGATGCGATACTGATCTTTCTGGGTGTGGCGGGGCTTGGCGCGTTGGTGGAGGCCAATCCGGCACTGCTCAGCGTCATCCGGTTTGGCGGTGCGGCATTCCTGATTGCTTATGGCTTTTTTGCTCTGCGCCGGATGCTGAAGCCCGACGCCATGAACGTTGCGGACGTAAAGGCACCCGCTCTGCGAACGGCGGTCACAACCGTGCTGGCCTTCACCTTTCTGAACCCGCATGTCTACCTCGACACGGTGGTGCTGATGGGCAGCATCTCTGCCAGTTTTGGCGACGAGCGCTGGCTCTTTGGCGCGGGCGGTATGACGGCATCCTTCGTCTGGTTCTTTGGTCTTGGCTACGGCGCGCAATTGCTGGCGCCTCTGTTTCGCAAGCCTATGGCCTGGCGCGTACTCGACGGGCTGATTGCGCTGGTGATGTTCACCATCGCCGCCAGTCTTCTATTCAGCGGTTGACGGCTCCGCCCCGCCGCGCGATAGCTGAGGCATGACCGCGATCTGCACCATCTGTGAGATCATTATCCGCTAGTCCACGCTGGCCCGGTCCCTGACACCCTCGACATAGAGATGCAGACCGGGCGAACCCGGAGCCCACCCGCATGTCGGAAACCGCCCTCACGCTCTACAACACGCTCACGCGCGCCAAAGAGCATTTTGCGCCCATCGATCCATCGAATGTGCGCATGTATGTCTGTGGGCCAACGGTTTATGACTATGCGCATATCGGCAATGCGCGACCGGCCATTGTGTTCGACGTTCTGTACCGGCTGCTGCGATGCACCTATGGCGCGGACCACGTCACCTATGCGCGCAACATCACCGATGTGGATGACAAGATCATCAATCGGGCGCGGCGGGACTTTCCTGACCTCGATCTCAACGAGGCTATCGGAAAGGTCACGAGCGAAACCGAGGCGCAATATCAGGCGGATATGAAGGCGCTGGGTTGCCTTGAGCCCACCGTTCAGCCGCGTGCCACCGACAACATCCCGCAAATGCTGGAGATCACTGCCTCACTGCTGGAGCGTGGCCACGCCTATCAGGCAACCAATGCGAGCGGCTTGAACGAAGTTCTTTTCGACGTCGACTCCATGCCAGCCTATGGCGGTCTGTCGAACCGCAAGCTCGAAGAGCAGCAGGCCGGTGCCCGTGTGGCGGTCGAAAACCACAAGCGCAACGCCGGTGACTTCGTGCTGTGGAAGCAGTCGGCTGACGGCGAACCGGGCTGGGACAGCGCCTATGGATATGGTCGCCCGGGCTGGCACCTGGAGTGCTCGGCCATGAGTGCGCGCTATCTAGGCGAAACCTTTGACATCCATGGTGGTGGTCTGGACCTGATCTTCCCCCACCACGAAAACGAGATCGCCCAATCCTGCTGCGCCCACGGTACGGACCGCATGGCCAATGTGTGGATGCACAATGGTTTTGTGCAGGTGGAAGGCCGGAAGATGAGCAAGTCCGAAGGCAATTTCATCACCGTCCACGAACTGCTGCACACCGACAAGTTCGGCGGTCGCACATGGCCCGGTGAAGTCCTGCGCCTCGCCATGCTGATGACCCATTATCGCGAACCGCTGGACTTCACCGTGCGCCGGCTGGAGGAGGCGGAAACGCTCATTCAGAAAATGCGACGTCGGCAAGCAGAGCCAGATGAGGGCAGCGTATCGGAGCTTGTGGCCGCTCTGTCTGACGATCTTTCGTGCTCCGCCGTGCTGCGCTCTCTGGGAAGTCTTTCCGGAGCCAGCCTTGCTGCCGCGACTGAGCTTCTGGGCATCGACCTGTCTCAAGATGCTGGAGATGCCGCCACCATCGAGACCGCAATCGCAGAGCGTCTGGAAGCGTTCAAAGCCAAAGACTTCGCAACCGCAGACCGTATCCGCGACGAACTCAAGTCCCAGGGCATTCAGCTCAAAGACGGCAAGGACCCTGAGAGCGGCGACCGCGTCACGACTTGGGAAATGCTGTGATGCCGTCTCAAGAAGATGCTCTGTCAGGTGGATGCCAGTGTGGCGCTGTGCGCTACCAAGTGGAGCAAGTTGGGCGCTCTGGCGTATGCCACTGCCGCATGTGCCAGAAGGCTGTTGGCAACATCTTCGCCGCGTTGGTTGAGGTGGATTGGAAGCACATCCTCTGGACTCGTGGTGAGCCAGCCAAGTGGAAGTCTTCTGACGGTGTTCATCGCTACTTCTGCTCCAACTGCGGAACACCGCTGGCCTACGCGCATGATGGCGGCATTGAGCTGACAATTGGCAGTTTCGACAAGCCGGACAAGGTGCCTCCTATTCACCAGACCAACGCGTCCGTTCGCCTAAGCTATTTTGACCAGCTGCCTGATCTGCAGAAGGACCATGAGGCTGAGTACGCAGAGTATCAAGCTGGCTTCCGCTCGTTCCAGCACCCAGACCACGATACTGATCACTGGACCGCCAAGGAGCGGGACACATCCGCGACAACAAACTGTCGCGTGACCGAGTAGCTGACATGACTGACGACAATCGCATCTACCTTTTCGACACCACGCTTCGCGACGGCCAGCAGACGCCTGGTGTCGACTTTACGCTCGACGACAAGATCGCCATCGCGGCCATGCTCGATGAGATGGGGGTGGATTACGTGGAAGGCGGCTACCCTGGTGCCAATCCAACCGATGATGCTTTCTTCTCCGAACCCCGAACGGGCCGGGCGACATTCACCGCCTTTGGTATGACCAAGCGGGCAGGGGTGTCAGTATCAAACGATCCGGGCCTGAACGCGATCATCGGCTCAGCCGCCAGCGCCATCTGCTTTGTGGGGAAGGCGTGGGATTACCATGTCGATCTGGCGCTCGGCACCACAACGGATGAACATCTCGATGGCATTGCGGCCTCGATTGCGGCGGCGCGATCGGCCAGCAAGGAGGCCATGCTGGACTGCGAGCACTTCTTTGATGGCTATAAGGCCAACCCCGAATACGCTTTTTCAGTTGTCAGGCGGGCACACGCCGCCGGAGCGGCTTGGGTTGTGTTGTGTGACACCAATGGCGGCACGCTGCCCCATGAAGTCGAAAACGTCACCGGCAAAGTTCTAAAGGCAGTTCCTGGCGTGCGGCTGGGCATTCACGCCCATGATGATACGGGGCAGGCGGTGGCCAACTCTTTCGCCGCCATTCGTGCCGGCGCTCGGCAAGTGCAGGGCACCCTCAACGGCATTGGTGAGCGCTGTGGCAACGCCAATCTTGTGACCATCGCTGCTACGCTTGCTCTGAAGGACGAGTTTGCAGAGTTCGCCACCGATATGAGCGGTGATCAGGTTGCCGGTCTCACCCGCATCAGCCGGAATTTTGACGCGCTCATCAACAGGATCAGCCGCAGTCAGGCGCCATATGTTGGCTCTTCTGCATTCGCTACGAAGGCCGGCATTCATGCATCTGCCCTGTTGAAGGATCCCAAGACCTATGAGCACGTCCCGCCGGAAAACGTCGGCAACTCTAGGCGCGTCATGGTCTCAGACCAGGCCGGGAAATCGAACTTCCTCGATCAGCTCAAACGCCACGGCATTGAGGTTTCCAAATCCGATCCAAAGCTCGACACGCTCATTGCGATCCTGAAGCAACGCGAAGCGGAGGGCTACGCTTACGAGACCGCTGATGCGAGCTTTGAGATGCTGGCCCGCAAGACGCTGGGTTCTGTTCCCAAATGGTTCGATGTCGAAAGCTTCCGGGTTCTGACGGAACGCCGTTACGACGCTACGGGCGCGCGTAAAGTCATCTCGGAAGCTGTGGTGAAGGTTCGTGTGGATGGCGAGCTGCGCATGTCGGTGGCGGAAGGCAATGGCCCGGTGAACGCCCTCGACCGAGCGCTGAGAAAGGATCTTGGGGCCTTGCAGCAGCACATCGACGATCTTGAACTCGTCGACTACCGCGTGCGCATCCTCAATGGCGGCACAGAGGCCATCACGCGCGTGCTGATTGAAAGCGCGGACGGCGAGGGCAACCGTTGGTGGACCGTTGGCGTGTCTGAGAACATCATAGAAGCGAGCTTCGAAGCGCTGACGGATTCGATCCGCTACCGCCTTTTGAAGTCCTGCGTCGAAGTTTCCTAGATCTTCACTCGCAGTGTCTCCAGACGCGCAGCCTCTTCATCAATTGCTGGCAGAATCCCTTCGACAGTGTTCACCGGTAAGGCTCGCACCTTGTTCGCCGTGTGAACAAACCCCGCCGTCGTCATCTGCTCGATTAACGCCGAAAAGTGGTCCCAGAACCCGTCAATATTGCCAAGGATGATGGGCTTGGCGTGGAGGCCAAGCTGGCTCCAGGTCATCATCTCGACCAGCTCTTCCAGCGTTCCAATGCCGCCGGGCATGGCCACGAAGGCGTCGGCATGCTCGAACAGCAGTGTTTTGCGCTCATGCATGGTTTGGGTGACCAGCAGGCGGTCGCCATTGGCGTGATTCATGTCTGGATCATCCGCACCACCGGCGTCTGGACGTTCTTTGTCCATCAGGAACTGCGGGATGATGCCGGTCACGGGGCCGCCAGCCGCTCTAACGCCGCGCGCCACAGCGCCCATGATGCCCTTGCTGCCACCACCATAAACCAGCCTCCTGCCGTCTTTTCCCATGGCGGTGCCCAGCGCTTCCGCTGCCTCTATGAAGGCCGGGTTCTCACCGGGCGAAGAGCCGCAATAAACGCAGATGGAGGTGATGTCGGACATGTCGCCGCCTTTTCGTGAGTCGTTTCAAGCCAACAAAGGCCACACAAATGCCGCCCTTACCAGTAGAAGAGCCCTGTTTTACGGGCGTTTGGCGGGGACAAGCTGCGACTTGAAGTGCCACCTGCGGCATACATCTTGGCGCGGGACGAGCGTTCAGGCAGACTCCAGCCAGACAAGGCGCAAACCTCTGGGGCAATTTTGCCATGATATTCAAATCAGCAGCAGCATCGCAGGCTGCAGGTGTCGTCGGTTTCGTAGCGGTTGCGGGCGCAGCTGTCATTTTGCCACAAGCCGAGCCTGTG
>JBCBXA010000063.1:0-16367 GCA_039816825.1 Pseudomonadota bacterium
ACGCTTCCGGCGATGTGCTCTTCGCCAACAACCTGCGGATCGAGAATACGCGACGTCGAATCGAGTGGATCCACAGCAGGGTAAATGCCCTTCTCCGAAATCGCGCGGTTCAGAACGGTTGTGGCATCCAGGTGTGCGAAGGTCGAAGCGGGTGCCGGGTCGGTCAAGTCATCTGCTGGCACGTACACGGCCTGCACAGAGGTCACCGAACCCTTGGTCGTGGTCGTGATGCGTTCCTGCATCGCACCCATGTCCGTTCCCAGCGTTGGCTGGTAGCCCACAGCGGAAGGAATACGACCCAAAAGCGCTGACACTTCTGAACCGGCCTGAGTGAAGCGGAAGATGTTGTCCACGAAGAACAGCACGTCCTGACCTTCGTCGCGGAAATGCTCGGCGATGGTCAGGCCGGTGAGGGCAACACGCGCGCGGGCCCCTGGAGGTTCGTTCATCTGGCCGAAGACGAGGGCGCATTTGGAGCCGTCTGTCTTGCCTTTGTTTTCCTTGGGATCGACGTTCACGCCGGACTCAATCATCTCGTGGTAGAGATCGTTTCCTTCGCGGGTCCGCTCACCCACGCCGGCAAACACGGAATAACCGCCGTGCGCCTTCGCGATGTTGTTGATGAGTTCCTGAATGAGAACCGTCTTGCCCACGCCGGCACCGCCGAACAGGCCAATTTTACCACCACGCGCATAAGGTGCCAGCAGATCCACCACCTTAATGCCGGTTACAAGGACTTCTGCCTCGGGGGACTGATCGGTGAACTCAGGCGCAGGCTGGTGAATGGCGCGGGTGCTCTTGGCGCCCACCGGACCAGCTTCATCGATGGGCTCACCAATCACGTTCAGGATGCGGCCGAGTGTTTCGTCACCAACCGGCACAGAGATGGGTGCGCCGGCATCTGTTACCGTCTGGCCGCGAACGAGGCCTTCAGTCGCGTCCATTGCGATGCAGCGAACAGTGTTCTGGCCCAGGTGCTGAGCCACTTCGAGCACAAGGCGGTTGCCATTGTTATCGCACTCAAGGGCGTTCAGGATCGGCGGCAGATGATCGTCGAACTGAACGTCGACAACAGCGCCAATGACCTGGGCGATTTCACCGGTCACACCGGAGGCAGCTTTGGCCGCTGGTTTTTTCGCGGCTGCAGGCTTCTTTGCTGCCGGCTTTTTGGCAGCGGGCTTCTTTGCCGCTGGTTTCTTCGGTGCTGTCGCCATGTCGATGACCTTCCCGTTTGATGTCTAGAGCGCTTCGGCGCCCGAAATGATTTCGATAAGTTCGTTGGTGATCTGGGCCTGACGCTGGCGGTTGAAGCTCAGGGTCAAGCGATCGATCATCTCGCCGGCATTGCGCGTGGCATTGTCCATGGCGCTCATGCGAGCGCCCTGTTCAGAAGCGGCGTTCTCCAGCAGTGCCCGGAAGACCTGTACGGTCAGATTGCGCGGCAGAAGATCTGACAGAATTTCTTCTTCACCTGGCTCATAATCGTAGAGCACATCGCCGGAAGCGTCGGATGGTGTGTTTTCGGCGTCTACGCCTGCCGGATTGGCAGGTATGAGCTGTTGAGCCGTCGGGATCTGGCTGATCACCGAGCGGAACTCGGAGTAAAACAGTGTGCAGACGTCAAACTCGCCGGCGTCGAACATGGCCATGATCTTACGGCTGACATCGGCTGCATTGGCAAAGCCAACCTGCTTCACGTCGCGCATTTCGATCTGCTCCACGATGATGGATTTGAATTCCATCTTCAGCGCGTCATAGCCCTTCTTGCCCACGGTCATCATCTTGACCGTTTTGCCCTCAGCCATCAGTGCGCGTGCGTGTTCGCGCGCCTTGCGGGCAATTGAGGAATTGAAGCCGCCACACAGGCCACGTTCTGCTGTGGCAACGACCAAAAGATGAAACTTGTCATCGCCGGTACCGACCATCAGGCGCGGTCCGTTCTCCGCCCCTTCCATGCCAGCGGCAAGGTTGGACAGAACGCTGGCCATCCGCTCCGAATAGGGGCGAGCGGCTTCGGCAGCGGTCTGCGCTTTGCGCAGTTTGGCTGCAGCGACCATTTGCATGGCCTTTGTGATTTTCTGCGTCGCCTTCACCGAAGCAATGCGGACGCGTAGGTCTTTGAGCGAAGCCATATCGAACAGAACCGATGGTCAGAATAGGATTTGGCCACTGGTCTTAGTGGCCGGAGACCGCCGGGCTTTCACCCGGCGACCGATTTAGCTGAAGGTTTTCGCGTAGGCGTCGATGGCCGCCGTCAGCTTTTCCTTGATCTCGTCAGTCAGGGCCGCCTTGTCGCGCAGCTCGTCCAGGAGTGCCTGGTCTTCAGAGCGCAGCTTGGCCAACAGACCCTGCTCGAACGGACCGACCTGCGTCACTTCCAGCTTGTCGAGATAGCCGTTCACGCCGGCATAGATGACTGCGACCTGCTCTTCCGTTTTAAGCGGCGAGAACTGGGGCTGCTTGAGAAGCTCTGTCAGACGCGCGCCGCGGTTCAGAAGACGCTGCGTCGCAGCATCAAGGTCGGAACCGAACTGAGCAAACGCTGCCATCTCGCGGTACTGGGCAAGTTCACCTTTGATCGAACCGGCCACCTGTTTCATCGCCTTGATCTGGGCCGAAGAGCCCACGCGCGACACGGACAGACCCACGTTCACGGCAGGGCGGATGCCCTGATAGAAGAGGTCGGTCTCGAGGAAGATCTGGCCATCTGTGATCGAGATCACATTGGTCGGGATAAACGCGGACACGTCGTTACCCTGGGTCTCAATAACCGGCAGAGCTGTCAGCGAGCCCGAACCGTTCTCTTCGTTCATCTTTGCCGAACGCTCGAGAAGGCGGGAGTGGAGATAGAAGACGTCGCCTGGATAGGCTTCGCGGCCGGGTGGGCGGCGCAGAAGCAGGGACATCTGACGGTAAGCGACGGCCTGTTTGGACAGGTCATCATAGCCGATGAGGGCGTGCTTGCCATTGTCGCGGAAGTATTCGCCCATGGCTGTGGCCGCGAACGGAGCCAGGAACTGCATGGGCGCAGGATCGGAAGCCGTGGCTGCCACGATGATGGAGTATTCAAGGGCACCGCGCTCTTCGAGCACCTTCACCAGCTGTGCAACGGTGGAGCGCTTCTGACCAACGGCGACATAGACGCAATAGAGCTTTTTGCTCTCGTCTTTGCCTTCGTGCAGCGGCTTCTGGTTGAGCATGGTGTCGAGCAGGATCGCGGTCTTACCGGTCTGACGGTCACCAATGACGAGCTCGCGCTGGCCACGACCGACGGGGATCAAGGCATCGATGGCCTTGAGGCCGGTGGACATTGGCTCGTGCACGGAGCGACGGGGGATGATGCCCGGCGCTTTCACGTCCACACGGGCGCGCTCTTTGGCTTCAATTGGGCCCTTGCCGTCGATTGGGTTGCCGAGGGCGTCCACAACGCGACCAAGCAGTTCTGGGCCAACGGGCACGTCCACGATGGCACCGGTCCGCTTGACAGTGTCGCCTTCTTTAATCTCGCGGTCATCGCCGAAGATCACGACACCGACATTGTCGGTTTCGAGGTTCAGCGCCATGCCGCGAATGCCGCCCGGGAATTCCACGGTTTCACCAGCCTGAACATTATCGAGGCCGTAAACGCGGGCGATACCGTCACCGACGGAGAGAACCTGACCAACTTCGGTGACTTCGGCTTCCTTGCCAAAGTTCTGAATCTGATCCTTGAGGATTGCGGAGATTTCCGCGGCGCTAATGTCCATCAGCTGACCTCTTTAAGTGAGAGCTTGAGCGAATTGAGTTTGGTGCGGAGCGAGGTGTCGATCTGGCGCGAGCCGACCTTCACCACGAGACCGCCGAGAATGGCTGGATCGACAGACTGATTGAGCGTCACGTCCTTACCAACCACGGATTTCAGAGATGCTTTCAGGTCTTTGACCTGCGCGGCGGAGAGTTTTTTGGCCGACGTGACATCAGCCGTCACTTCACCCCGATGCTCCGCTGCTAGCTCCTTGAAGCGGCGCACCATTCCGGGCACGGCGAACAGGCGCCGATTGCTGGCGACCACCCGGATGAAGTTTCCGACCAGTCCGTCAATCTTTGCCTTCTTCAAGACGGCATCGATGGCAGCGACCTGCTCGTCTTTCGAGAAGACAGGGCTCGACAGCAGACGCTTAAGATCGTCGCTGGAACCAACCAGGGTCTGGAATGAGTCGAGCGCCTTCTCGATTTTCGGCAATGCCTTCTGCTCGACGGCCAGATCGAAAAGGGCCGAGGCGTAGCGGTCTGCTACTTCTGATGTGGGAGATGCTTTGTCAGCCAATGTCTTCCTACCCAGTGCCTCCAGGCGTCATCGCCTGCAGTTCGTTGTGTGTCGTTCCCTTTGCAGATTTGCGGTTCTCACCGCTCTTGCAAAGCCCATACCGCAATGTGCGATGTGAATGCCCGACCGATCATGCTCGTGGAAATGGTGATCCCCGAGCCAAAATCGAGGCCCCACTAGCATAGGGGTTTTGGGGCGGCAATGGTGTCATGGCACCCTGGCCCAAATCTTTCGTCGCATGCCGCCTATTGGCGCCTAAAGAATCAACGAGCGTCTCTGTGGTCAGAAGGCGGGGAAGAGAAGCGGCAGAAATGCAGCCAGCGCTAAGGCGGCTTCAAACAGGATTGAGCCAACATTAAACGTGTTGAAGCCGGCAAAGGGTTTGTGGTCCGCCAGCATGGAGACCAGTCGTCCCAGCGCTGTGAACGCCCAACCTGCTCCCAACACCATGAACAAGAGCGGCTGTTGCAGCAGAAGCGGCAACAAACCAGCCCCGAGATAAAATCCCGCCATGGTTCCGCGCGCTTCGGAAACCGCACCGGGGACATCCGGCAAGGTCTGCAGCCGAAGGAGCTTCAGTGAGAAACGAGGCGCGACCAGCAGACAGAGGGCAGCAAACAGGACTGTGATCAGCGCGGAGATGCAGGCGATGCGCTCAGGCCAGGTGAATGGGATCGGAATGCCCAGAATGGTGTCCATGTCAGCGTCCTTCCCTGGATTTCAGTTGATCGCGCAGGTCTTCCAGGGTCGCAAGTTGCGCGCCCTCCCCATCGAAATTGCCTTCAGATAGCCATTCGGCAAGCGCAGCGCCGACCAATGGCCATTCACTGTCGAGGATGGAGAACCAGGCGGTGTCCCGGTTCTGGCCCTTGGCGATCTGGTCCTGCCGATGCGTTCCCTCATACGTGAAGCCAAGCCGCTTCGCCGCCCGCATGGACGGCTTGTTCTTATCGTTGCATTTCCACTCATAGCGACGATAGCCCAGCTCTTCGAAGCAATAGCGCATCAGAAGATACATAGCTTCGGTGGCATGAGGCGTGCGTTGCAGAGCGTGGGAGTAGGCGATGAAGCCGACCTCAATAGAGCCTGAACCGGGGCGGATGCGCATGAGGCTCGCCATGCCGAGAATTGCCTCCGAAGTGGCATCGCGGATGACGACAGTTTGCCAAGGCAATTTTTCGCTGATTTGTGCTTCTGCAAATTCTGCCTGGAACCTGTCGCGCTCGTCATCGCCATAGGGACCCGAATTGCCGAGCCACTGCCAGATGTTTTGATTCTTGTCTCCACCCAGGCAGGCGAACAGCCCATCGAGATGTCGCGCCCAGTGGAGGCGTTCCAGCGTTACAAATCGCCCGTTGGCGGACTGAAAGTCCGGGTTGGGAAAATCGGTCTTGAGCATGTCCTTGTTCAAATCATGACTCTGCCGCCGTCTGACGACGGACCGCTCGCTCACGGTGGAGCAGGTAAAGTCCGCTGGCAACGATGACGGCCGCCCCCAACGCGGTCCAGCCATCCGGCACATCGCCAAAGACGAAGTAGCCGAGCCCCACCATCCATAGCAATTGGGTGTACTGGAACGGCGCAAGCTTGGACGCCGCCGTGAGCTTGCTCGCCTTGATCAGCAGTAGATGACCCGTCAGGCCGACCAGGCCCGTCAAAAGAAAGAGCGATATCTCCAGCGGTGCAGTGGGCAGCCGCCAGTCGAGCAGTGCCAGGGGCAGCATTAAGAGCGATCCGAACAGGGTGGGATAGAAGTTGAGGCTTTGCTGGGTCTCGCTGTTGGCCAGCTTACGCGTCATCACAGAATAGAGCCCGTAGGTCAGCATGGCTCCCACGGACAGCAGAATCGGTGGCGTGAAGACAGCGCTTCCTGGCCGCACGACGATCAACACTCCAATGAAGCCCACCAACACGGCGGCCCAGCGGCGTGGTCCCGCCCATTCCCCCAATATTGGCCCAGCCAAAGCTGTGATGGCGAGGGGTGTGGCGAGAAAGATGGCCACCGTCTGGTCGAGTTGGAGGAACTGAAGTGCGGCAAAGTTCAGCAGTGTTGTGGCTGGCAGCAGCGTGGAGCGAACCATATGCAGTCCGGGCCGCGCCATGGCCCAGACCTGCCGGTTGGACCACGCTTTGAGAACGGCGATGAGGATGATCCCGTGCACGGCAAAGCGAACCCACACCACCATGGCCGGGGCAAAGCCGAGGCCAACCAGATATTTCCCTGCCGCATCGAGCACTGAAAACAACGCGTAGGTCCCGCAAACCATGGCAATGGCTGCCGCGGGCGTTGCCGCTTCGTCGAGATGGGAGCGGGGTAGCGTGGTGGAAGGCATGGTGGGTCGCAATTCGGTGAAGCTCATATGAAGCTTTGGGGGTCGACATCGGTGTTCACACGAACCGAGCCGCGTGTCTTGGGGCCAGCTGCCAAAAAAGCGCGAAGAAAGGATTGAATGTCCGCCTGCCGAGTTGCGTGGACGAGGAGCCTTTGCCGGTGCCGCCCGCGGACCATGGCCATGGGGGCTTCCGCCGGGCCGAGCACAGTGATGCCTTCGCTGGATTCAGCTATGGGGCGTCCGGCCTGCGCCAGTTGCCGCGCATGGTTTTGAGCTTCGGGCTTTGAGTTGGCCGAGATGATGATGGCGGCCAACCTGCCGAAGGGCGGGAGTTGGCCACGCCGCCGCATCTCGATTTCGCGCTCATAGAACAAGTCCCTGTCGCCGGAGACAATTGCTTTCATGACGGGATGGTCAGGCTGATAGGTTTGCAAAAGACCCTGCGACTTGCGCCCAAACCGACCGGCACGTCCGGTCACCTGGCTCAGCATCTGAAATGTCCGCTCGGCTGCACGGGGGTCTCCACCGGACAATCCAAGATCTGCATCCACCACGCCCACCAGCGTCATCAATGGGAAGTTGTGTCCCTTGGCCACCAATTGCGTGCCAATAATGATATCGGCCTCACCCTTCTCGATGGCATCCAGTTCCAGCCGCAACCGGTTGGTGCCGCCCATCAGATCGGAGGAGAGGATAATCGTGCGAGCATCCGGGAATGCGTCTTCGACTTCTTCGGCCAGTCTTTCGACGCCGGGTCCACAAGGGACCAGATAATCGAGCGCTCCACAATTGGGGCAGGCCTCTGGCTTGGGTTCGTGGTGGCCGCAATGGTGGCACTCCAGCGTGCCGCGGAACCGGTGTTCCACCAGCCAGGCCGTGCATTGCGAACACTCGAAACGGTGCCCGCAGGCGCGGCATAGCGTGAGAGGTGCGTATCCGCGCCGGTTGAGGAATAGGAGGCTTTGCTCGCCCCTTTCCGCAGTGTCAGCCACGGCCTGCTTCAGTTGAGGTGAGAGAAAGCGGTTGGCTGGCAATTTCAGGCCGCGCATGTCCACGGTGGACAGATCCGGCAGCACGGCGCCTGAGTGCCGGGTCGGGAGAGCCACGCGGTGGTAACGGCCCTTGTCTGCGTTCACATGGCTCTCGATAGACGGTGTGGCGCTGGCGAGCACAATGGGAAAGTCGCCGATACGCCCGCGCACCACCGCCATGTCGCGGGCATTGTAGGCTACCCGCTCATCCTGCTTGTAGGCGAGGTCATGCTCTTCATCCACGATGGTGAGGCCCAACTCCTTGAACGGGAGAAAGAGAGCGGATCGCGCGCCCGCCACAACACGGATGTCGCCGGAACCCACTTGTCGCCAGATGCGTTCGCGCATCTTTGGCGTGAGGTCGGAGTGCCATGGTGCAGGCGGCGCTCCGAAGCGTTTCTCAAAGCGTTGCAAAAAACTTGTGGTCAGCGAGATTTCTGGGATCAGGATCAGCACCTGATGACCCGCCTCGAGAGCCGCCGCCACAGCCTCGAAATAGACTTCCGTCTTTCCCGAGCCGGTCACACCATCGATCAGAGTGACGGAAAAGCCTCCATCGATGCGACTGGCCAGTGCTTCTGACGCGCTGGTTTGCGCCGCTGACAAATCCGTTGGGCGGAAGCCTGCTTCGGGCTTGGCCACAACAGGCCGAGGTTCGATCGATACATGGTCGAACAGCTCTTGCTTGATCAGACCATCTACAACCGAGGTGGATACACCGGCTGCTTTGGCCAAGCCCGGGCGTGTCCAGGCCAGAGGCTGATTGTTACCAGAGGAAGCGTCGAAGGTTTCGCGTGCAACATCGAGCACTTTGCTGCGGGCGCCAGTTAGCCGATCCGGTGAGCCACCGTTGTAGATGATTGCGGACATAGGTGGCTCTGGATCAAAGGCCGCTGGCACCCGCAGTACCATCTGCATCACCATGCCTGGGCTGGCGAGCGTGTAGTTGGCGACCCATGCCACGAAGTCCAGCATATCCCGACCGACCGGCGGGCAGGGAAACTTGTGTTCGATGGCCCGCAGCTTTGCTGGATCGACTGCGTTGTCGACATCTTCCGGCCAAACGACGCCGGCCACTTTGCGCGGGCCCAGCGGCACGCGAACCACATCACCGGGCTGCAAGTTCCAATCCGCCGGTGCGCTGTAGCTGTAGGCGCGGTCCGTCGGGATCGGCAGAAGCACGCCATGGACCGTGTGGGCACCAGCAGCCGCATCGGAGTGCGCCAGCAAATCTCCGCTTGTTGGGTTCTTGCTGGCCGAATCCTTCTCCATCACGGGTGACGATGGGGGTTCCCTTCGCTAAAGAAAAGTCCAATCCAATAGAACATGCGCAACGCAGGACCGCCTCCATGAAATTCTTTGTCGATACCGCCGACACCCAGGCCATTGCCGAACTCAATGATACGGGTCTGCTTGATGGCGTCACCACCAACCCGTCGCTGATCATGAAGTCTGGTCGCGACTTTAAGGAAGTCATTGCAGAGATCTGCGCGATGGTCGAAGGCCCTGTGTCCGCCGAAGTTGTCGCGCTGACGGCTGATGAGATGATCGAGCAGGGTAAGGACCTCGCCCAGATCGCCTCAAATGTCTGCATTAAGCTGCCTCTGACGATGGATGGCCTGAAGGCGTGCAAGGCGCTCACCGGCGAAGGCTATAAGACCAATGTGACGCTCTGCTTCTCCGCCAACCAGGCACTGCTCGCCGCGAAGGCTGGTGCTACATACATCTCGCCCTTCATCGGACGCCTCGATGACATCAACATTGATGGCATGGAGCTGATCCGCGACATTCGCGAGATCTATGACAACTATGGGTTCGAGACCGAAGTGCTTGCAGCCTCCATCCGCACGGCGAACCATGTTCGTGAATGCGCGCTGGCCGGTGCCGATGTCGCGACCATCCCGCCCGACACTATCAAAGGCCTCGTCAAGCACCCGCTCACCGATAAAGGCCTTGATGCGTTTCTGAAGGATTGGGAGAAGACCGGGCAGTCGCTCTAGCAACAGCCGCTTCTCTAATCCCGAGCTCCAAAAATAGCGCTGCCCACTCGCACGTGGGTGGCGCCCATTTGTATGGCGGTCTCGTAGTCACCGCTCATGCCCATGGAGCGGACGGGAAGGCCGTGTTCCTCAGCAAGTTCGCGGAGGAGTGCAAAGTGCGGGCCCGGGTTTTCATCGACTGGCGGAATGCACATCAGGCCTTTCACAGTGAGCCCTTCTTCCTGACAGAAGGCCAGGAACGCGCCCGTTTCACGCGGATCAATACCCGCCTTTTGCTCTTCAAGGCCCGTGTTGACCTGCACGAAGCAGGGCAAATCACGCCCCTGGTCCCGCATGGCGGCGGCGAGGGTGCGGACGATCTTTTCGCGGTCGACGGACTGAATGGCGTCGAATGTGGCGACGGCTTCTTCGCTCTTGTTGGATTGCAGAGGTCCGATGAGATGCAGCTCAACATCCGGATAGTCAGCCTTCAAGGTTGGCCATTTGGCCATGGCTTCCTGAACCCGGTTTTCGCCAAAGAGGCGCTGTCCTGCTGCAAGCACGGGCCGAATGTCGTTTTCGTCCTTCCTCTTGGAGACGGCCACGAGGTCCACGGCACCGGGCTCCCGTCCGAATTTCACTTCAGCAGATGCAATCGCGTCTTGAACGCCCTTCAGGGCTACGTGGTTTGCCATCGGGATGTCCTGTCTCTTGCTGGTCTTCTTGAAAGGCTGGCGGTTGACCCTCTGCGGCGGATGGGCCAAGCGTTTGCCAGACTTTTTGACCTGCGAAATGCCGCTGTTTTGGAGCGGAGCGGGTGTAAGATCAAGGCCGTGAAATGTCCGATACTGCCACCGAAACGCATCAGAACGCTGCGCGATACGACCACCAGGCTACCGAGCAGAAATGGCGTGCCGCATGGGACGAGCACAAGCTGTTTGAAACCGACAATGATGCGCCGGGCGAGAAATATTACGTCCTCGAGATGTTCCCTTATCCATCGGGTCGCATCCATATGGGCCATGTGCGCAACTACGCCATGGGCGACGTTGTGGCGCGCTACCGCCGGGCACAGGGTTACAATGTGCTGCATCCCATGGGTTGGGACGCTTTCGGCATGCCTGCTGAAAATGCCGCGATGAAAAACAAGGTTCACCCCGCTGAGTGGACCTATCAGAACATCGATACGATGCGCAGCCAGTTGAAGAGCATGGGTCTGGCCATCGACTGGTCGCGTGAGTTCGCGACCTGTGATGTGGAGTATTACGCGCAGCAGCAGGCGCTGTTTCTGGACTTCCTGGATAAGGATCTGGTGACCCGTAAATCCGCCAAGGTGAACTGGGATCCGGTGGATATGACCGTGCTCGCCAATGAGCAGGTGATCGATGGCAAGGGCTGGCGCTCCGGCGCGGAGGTGGAGCAGCGCGAGCTGACCCAATGGTTCTTCAAGATCACCGACTATGCAGAAGATCTGCTGCAGTCCCTCGACGGTCTGGACCGCTGGCCGGAGAAGGTCCGCACCATGCAGGCGAATTGGATCGGCAAGAGCCGTGGTCTGCAGATGCGTTTTGAACTGACAGAACCAGCGAAGGGCTTTGACGGCTTCGACATTTACACCACGCGTCCCGATACGCTGGCGGGTGCGAGCTTCATGGCCATCGCGCCGGAGCATCCCCTGGCCAAGGCCTTGGCGGAAGATGACGCTGCACTGGCTGAATTTGCAGTGGAGGTCCGGAAGTCCGGCACGTCGGCTGAGGAGATGGAGAAGGCGGAGAAGCTTGGCTACGACACCGGCCTTTCGGTGAAGCATCCGGTGAAGCCCGGTGAAACACTGCCAGTCTATGTCGCGAACTTTATTCTGATGGATTATGGCACCGGCGCCATTTTTGGCTGCCCCGCCCACGACCAGCGGGACCATGATTTCGCGCGGAAATATGACCGCCCGATCATCGCGACTTTTGTGCCCACAGATCACGAGGGTGATGCCGACACCTTTGTGGTGGATGAGCCTTACGTTCCCCCAAAGACGGAGACCGTGAACTGGATCAATCAACCTGCTGGCGTGGCCACAGCCACCGGGCAGGAGGCGATCGACGCCACCATCGATTGGGCTGAGCAGAACAAGCTTGGCGAAGGCCAGGTTCAGTATCGTCTGCGGGACTGGGGCATCAGCCGCCAGCGCTATTGGGGATGCCCGATCCCGGTGGTGCATTGCGACACGTGTGGCGTTGTGCCTGAGAAAAAGGAAAATCTGCCCATCGTCCTGCCGGATGATGTTGATTTCGAAACTCCGGGCAATCCGCTGGACCGGCACCCGACATGGCGCGACTGCAACTGCCCCAAATGCGGCGGGGCGGCCAAGCGTGAGACTGACACCATGGACACCTTTGTGGATTCGTCCTGGTACTTCGCCCGCTTCACAGACCCAAAGGCGGCTGAGCCCACCACAAAAGCGGCCAATGATTGGCTCGCGGTGGACCAATATATTGGCGGCATCGAGCACGCCATTCTGCACCTGCTGTACAGCCGCTTCTTCGCCCGGGCCATGGGTGAAGCCGGGCACCTGGACGTCAAGGAGCCATTTGCGGGCCTGTTCACCCAGGGCATGGTTGTGCACGAGACATATTGTGATGGCGACGGAAACTGGATCGAGCCTGCCCAGGTGAAGATTGCCGGTGAGGGCAACAGTCGCGCCGCACATCATGCCCAATCGGGCGCGCCCATCGAGATCGGCTCCATCGAGAAGATGTCGAAATCGAAGAAGAATGTTGTCGATCCGGACGACATCATCGAGCGCTTTGGCGCTGATACAGCGCGCTGGTTCATGCTCTCGGACAGCCCGCCGGAGCGTGACGTGATCTGGACAGAAGCGGGGGCCGAAGGCGCGCATCGTTTTGTCCAGCGCGTCTGGCGCATCGTCTCTGAGTTCGCCGCCAACAGCGCTGATGACGCGTCTTTGGAGGGTCAAACAATTGAGCCCTCAAAGGCTGTGCTGGATCTGCGCCGTGCGACCCACAAGGCGATCGCCGGCGTTACGGATGACATTGAAAAGCTGGGCTTCAACCGCGCTGTTGCCAAAATCTATGAACTGGTGAACACCCTGTCCTCTGCTTTGAAGGCCGACGCCATGGCCAAGGATGCCGGCCTGAAGGTCGAGGGTCGTGCGTCGCTGGTTTCACTTCTGGGTTTGATCGCTCCCTTCATGCCGCATTTGGCCGAGGAATGCTGGGCACTCTTGAACGAACCTCAAATGGTGGCGCAGACGCGCTGGCCGGTCTACGATCCCGATCTGTTGAAAGAGGATGAGATCACTTTGCCCGTGCAAATCAATGGCAAAAAACGCGCCGACCTGACGGTTGCAGCCGACGCGGACAAAGCGACCATTGAGGCCGCCACGCTGACGCTCGATGCTGTGCAACGGGCTCTTGATGGTGGCCAGCCGAAGAAACTCATCGTGGTACCCGGGCGGATCGTCAATGTCGTGGTATAGGGCAATCGCAATCGCTGCAGTTCTCTCCTTTGCAGGCTGTACGGTCACACCCCTCGAAGGCACGGGCAATGTCAGCGCCAGCGGTGGCTCCCTCGCCGGGGTTGATTTTGCTGCGACGGAAAGCCGCCTCGACCAGAAACTCCGCAACGCCTTGCTGGAGCTTGCAGGTCGTGAGGCCACCGATACCTCAGCAAACATCCGTTTCGATGCGACCGTCACCAAAACCCTCACCGGTACGGCCATTCGTCGGGGAACGGGGCGTTCGAGTGTCGGCAAAGTTCGCCTGACAGCAGTCTGGTCGATCAGCGATATTGCCACCGGAAACCAGCTGGATCGCGGCCAACTCTCGGCCACATCCAGCTTTGACAGGTTCAATCAGGAATTCGCCAATCAGGAAGCTGAGCGCGACGCTGAAACCCGGGCTGCGCAGGAACTGGCTCAGCGTCTGCGACCTTTCATCGTTCGAGCCAAGGCCAAGCCTGCCGTCGCCACAGCCAAGAACTGATTGTGGCTGCGCGCAAAGCACATGAGGTGGACGCCTATCTGGCCAAGCCCGATCCTGCCCATTGCGTGTTTCTGCTCTACGGCCCTGACGCCGGCCTGGTGGCGGAACGCGGGCAGGGCTTGATCAACTGGTTGGGTATTGACCAAGCCGATCCCTTCAGCCTCATCAAGCTGGATGGCGACACGATGGACGGGCCATCTGCGTTGGTGGAAGAGGCGCACACAGTAGCCATGTTTGGCGGTGGAAAGCGTGCTTTGCGTTTTCGGCCGGGCGGCATGCGGAACCCCGCTGACGCCATCAAGCCGCTCAAGGACAATCCGCCTGACGACGCCATCGTGGTGGTTGAGGCGGGCGATCTCGCCAAGGGCCATGCCTTGCGCAAGGCGGTTGAGGCCATGCCCAATGGCGTTGCCCTGCCGTGCTACCAGGACGAGGTGCGGGCGCTGGCCCGAGTGGTGGATCAGGAACTGTCCGAACATAAGCTGCATATGGATCGACCCACGCGGGAACATCTTCTCGGTCTGCTTGGGAGCGACCGGATGGTCTCCCGAAATGAGGTCCGGAAGCTCTGTCTTTATTGTCTGGGCCAGGATGCCATTCTTCGGGAGGATGTTGACGCGATTGTTGGCGATGCCGGGGCCAGCGCCGTTGATGAAGTTGTTGATGCGGCAGGCGTTGGACGCCTCGATGCGCTTGAAGTGGCCTTTCGGCGGTTGGAGGAGGCTGGAACGGCTACGTTTCTCTGTCTGTCGGCTGCCCTGCGGCAGTTTCAGACGTACCACGCCATCAGGGCACGCCATGAGGCTGGTGACGGCCCGGTGAAGGGGCTCTTGGATGGCCATCGCCCGCCGATTTACTTCAAGCGCAAACAGGCGGCTCTTCAGGTGTTGATGCGGTGGGACGCAAGGGACCTGCTGGCAGTCTGCAACCGCTTGTCGGACGCCATTCGCGACGGGCGGACCAATCCCACCCTCGAGCCCGAGATAGCTCGGGCAGCGCTTACGGCCATTGCGCTTCAAAGCCAGCGGCGACGATGAGCGAGCCCGGCACCGCTGGTCAACGCTCGCTGTTGGCAGCTCTCAACAATGCCGATCTTTGCGAACCAGTCTTTCGTGCTCACGGCCTTCGCCACCGCAGGACCGAGGAGGCTTTGATATGCCTCGATCCTCCACCGCCATATTTCCCGGACCTGATTACGCTCTGCCCTTCTGATGGCCATCGCTACACTGAAGCGATTGACGAGCTACACGGTCTGGGAAAGGCGTCACTTGCCATCAAGGACAGTTTCTCGACGGTGGACCATGAAAGCCTTGGCCTGAAGGTTCTGTTCGACGCTCGCTGGATATGGAGAACTCATGCTCCTGCCACCATGCCGGAGGGATGGAAGCGCGTGGAAACCCATGGGGAATTCAAAAGCTGGTGCGCTGCGTGGAGCAAAGCCAACCCGCCGGCCGACGTGCCTGCGTTCCCCGGCAGCTGCCTGGACCTTCCCGATCTTATTTTCATGAGCCGCATCGGCTCGAGCGGCGTCGAAGCGGGGTGCTTGGCCAATTTATCAATGGATGTGGTGGGAATCTCAAACGTATTTGTCTTGACCCATTCAAAGCCGCCAATGGCTGAGATGGCTGCGGCAATTGCGTCGGTTGCGCAGAACGAACGGCATTCGCCACTCCATTGGCCCGTCCAACGGACAATCGTTGGCTATGAGCGAGGTGACATGCTCAACGGGGCGCTTCAGGCAGGCTTTGAGGATGTGGGGCCTTTGCGTATTTTGACGTCGGTCGAGGGGCGCGATTAGTCGGCAACCCCACACATCAACCCGGCACGGGTCTTGCAGTGACAGTGCCGCCAGACAAATCAATCGGAAAAATCGATCAAGGAATTTGACGTTTACGTATACGTCGCAACATTAGTTGGAGTGTCGGTCCCTAGGTTTGGGTGAGGTATGCCCTCGGCTCCGCCGCGCCCCTTCGGGCTGCACGCGCTGATCGACCGATAAAGCCGGGCGACCGATAGAGAGGAAAACAAGATGTACCCTGTGCTGCGATTAATCGGTGTTTCCATGGCTGCCCGCCGCGCCCCCAAGCAGAGTTGGGACAGTGTGGCCGAGTGCCGGTTTCGCGCTCACCCCACCGACATCGACATGTTTGCCGAAATGAACAATGGGCGGCACCTCACGCTGTACGATCTGGGTCGCTTTGACCTTGGCATCAAAATGGGCCTGGACAGGGTTCTGAAAGCCAAGCGCTGGGGGCTGGTGGTGGCGGGCGCTTCCATCCGTTTTCGCAAGCGCATTCGGATGTTCGATCCGGTGGTGATGCGGACCAAGATTGTGGGCCGTGATGAACGCTGGTTCTACATTGAGCAAACCATGATGGTTCGGGGTGAAGCCTGCTCCGGGGCGCTGATGCGCACGGCGGTCACTGAGAAGGGTCGTGTTGTCGCGACGGATCGTGTTGTTGAGGCCATGGGGTTGACGGAAGCCAATCCCATGCCGCCCGACTGGGTCGTCGGCTGGACTGAAGCTGACAAGGAGCGACCCTGGCCACCCGAGATCGTGCCAGCGTCTGAAGAGCCGATGCTCCCGAATGGTTAAAATTCATCCTTAACAAAGGGTTATCACACCGGGCCTGCGTTTCGTGCTTTTGAGGCGCTTTCGGGGAGTGGATATCGGGATGATCTGCGGTTTTGATCTGAGCGGTTCTGCCGGGGCCGCGCTTCGC
>JBCBXA010000064.1:0-16162 GCA_039816825.1 Pseudomonadota bacterium
CCTGCGCCACTTGGCCGATGCGGGTGCCGGTCGGCATCTCAACGGTCCCGGACTGAACGGCCAAATCACCAGTCAACACACGGAAGAGCGTCGACTTGCCGGTACCGTTGCGCCCGACGAGGCCAACCTTCCGTCCCTGCGGAATGGTGACGCTCGCATCTTCAACAAGGGTTCGGCCGGCAATCAGGAATGTGAGATCGTTCAGTCGGATCACGGACAAGGCCTGTGGTTTGGCTGGTTTGCCGTTGGCCTATCCATGCCTCAGCGCCAAGTCAAAGTCGCCTTGCCGCATAGCGGCCACAGGGCTATAGGGGTCGCGAAATCCTCCCCTTAATTTGAGAAAGAAGACCCCATGGCCGTTGAACGCACGTTCTCCATGATCAAACCAGACGCAACCAAGCGCAATCTGACCGGCGCCATCACCAAGAAGCTTGAAGATGCCGGCCTGCGCGTGATCGCGTCCAAGCGCGTGCACATGAGCCTGCGTCAGGCAGAAGGCTTCTACGCCGTGCACAGCGAGCGCCCGTTCTTCGGCGAGCTGACCGAATTCATGTCCTCCGGCCCGACCATTGTGCAGGTGCTGGAAGGCGAAAATGCTGTGCTGAAAAACCGCGAAGTCATGGGCGCAACCAACCCGGCTGAAGCCGATGCCGGCACCATCCGCGCCGAGTTTGCCGAGAGCATCGGCGAAAACTCCGTCCATGGCTCCGACGCCCCTGAAACGGCCGCCGAAGAGATCGCCTACTGGTTCTCCGAGACCGTAATTGTCGTCTGAACTGTTGACATCGCCAGATGCAAAGAGCCCCGCGAGAGCGGGGCATTTTTATGCTCAGCCACAAATGGCTTTGAACTAGTTGGCGTTTGAGTTCTCTTCAGCCGCCGCTGCGTCTTCGGCGGCGCGCTTCGCTGCAATCTCTCGCTCGATCTCACGCCACTTCGCAACGTTTTCCAGATGCTCGGCATAGGTCACCGAGAAAGCATGTCCGCCCGTGCCATCGGCCACGAAGAAAAACGCATCTGTCTGTGCAGGATTTGCCACGGCCTCCAGGGACTCACGACCCGGGTTGGTGATCGGACCCGGCGGCAGGCCTTCGATAAAATAGGTGTTGTAGGCGTGGCGGTTGTTCTTTTCGGACTGGGTGATGCCCTGTACCCGACCGTTCACCCGCGGCTTACCTTCACCGCCATAGATGCCGTAAAGAATGGTTGGATCGGACTCCAGACGCATGCCCTTGTTGAGCCTATTGATGAACACGCCAGCCACTTCGCGGAACTCTGACCCTCCAGCCTCCATCTGAACGATGGAGGCAAGCGTCACCAGTTCCTCAGGCGTTGAGATGGGGAGGTTGGGAACGCGATTTTCCCAGACTTCGTTCACGATCTTATCGCGCGCTTCGACCATGCGGTTGATAACAGCAGCACGCGTTTCCCCTCTTTGGAAGGAATAGGTGTCGGGCAGGATGGCGCCTTCATCCACCAGAAGCGGCATGTCACCGGTCAGCGTTTCATTGGCTGCAACGCGGGCATAGGCGCGAGCGGTCGTGAACCCTTCGGGAATCGTCACAAAATATTGGATTGAGCGACCCGCCACCAGCTTGTCCATGACATCTTTCATGGAAGCGCCGGGCTCGAACTGGTATTCACCTGCTTTCAGCGCACCGTCATTGCGGTACGCGCGGATACCCGCGCGAAACAGGAAGTCGTCCTGAACAACGCCTGCGCGTTCCAGCTTGCTGGCAATGGCGGTGACGCCCTCACCGCGATTGATGAGCACAGTTTGCTCTTCAGCCAGCGGTCCTTCGGCCTCAAAGGCCTGCTTGCCAACATAAAGACCGACGCCTGTCAGCAGGGCGACGATGAAGAAGCCGGATATGGCAAGATTGAAGAGGAACACAAGGCCGTTGCGAGCGGCCTTTGAGCGCTTGGGACGTAAAGGTTCAACTTCGTCGAGACTCATTTGTGAGCGATCCAGAATTGCAGTTGGTCGTGCGCATATGCGCTCAGAAAGTGATGGCCACGTAATGTGGCAAAAGCCAGAGCGACACTTCTACCGGTTTTGCCTAAGCTGCTTCGTACCGCTTCAGCACCAGAGATGCGTTTGTGCCGCCGAAACCGAACGAGTTGGAAAGAGCCACATTGATATCTCGCTTCCGCGCAGCGTGCGGCACAAGATCAATTGCGGTCTCGGTTGACGGGTTATCGAGGTTCAAGGTCGGTGGGGCAACCTGATCTCGAATGGCCAAAGTCGAGAAGATCGCTTCGACAGCACCCGCTGCACCGAGCAGGTGGCCGATGGCCGATTTGGTCGATGACATGGAGATACCGTCGGCTGCATCGCCAGCCAGCCGTTCAACCGCCCCAAGTTCAATGGTGTCAGCCATTGTGGAGGTGCCGTGGGCGTTGATGTAGTCGATGTCAGCAGCTGTCAGCCCGGCATTCTTGAGTGCTGCGGACATGCAACGGAACGCGCCGTCGCCATCCTCCGATGGAGCGGTGATATGGTATGCGTCGCCGGACAAGCCATAGCCCACCACTTCGGCGTAGATTTTTGCGCCTCTGGCCTTGGCGTGCTCAAGCTCTTCCAAAACCACGATTCCTGCGCCCTCGCCCATGACGAAGCCATCGCGCGCTTCATCATACGGTCTGGAAGCAGCCTTGGGGTTGTCATTGTATGCCGTTGAGAGCGCCTTGCACGCCGAGAACCCGGCCATTGCAATGCGGCAGACAGGGCTTTCGGCGCCGCCGGCCACCATGACATCCGCATCTCCGAACATGATCAAGCGACTGGCGTCACCGATGGCATGAGTGCCCGTCGAGCAGGCAGTCACCACAGCGTGGTTGGGCCCGCGCAAACCGTGGCGGATGGAAATCTGACCACCCGCCAAATTAATGAGGCGTCCGGGAATGAAGAACGGACTGACACGGCGCGGTCCGCGCTCTGCGAGCAGAAGCGATGTATCGTGGATGCCTTCCAGGCCCCCGATACCCGAACCAACCATCACTCCGGTCGCGTCCTGGTCGGCTTTGTCGGTTGGGTGCCAACCTGCGTCGTCCAGGGCCTGATCGGCGGCAGCGACGGCGTAGACAATGAAATCATCCACCTTGCGCTGCTCTTTGGGCTCCATCCAATCATCGGGGTTGAAGCTGCCGTCCGAGCCATCTCCCCGAGGGATCTGGCAAGCGATCTGAGCAGGTATGTCGGAAACTTCGAAATTTTCGATGCGTCCAGCTGCACTGGTGCCGCCGAGGATGCGTTTCCAGGTTTCTTCAGCGCCGTTGGCCAAAGGGCTGACCATGCCGAGGCCGGTGATGACAACACGTCTCATGCGTGACGTCTCCCGTCAGAACTTTTGGAATTGGCCGGACTTGCAGGCACCCAATCTGGCGCTTGCGACATTTCCTGAGCGTGTATGGAAACACGCGGTTCAGGAGCGCCCTTGGTATGGCGCTGGCGGCTCATGCCGCCAACACCCATAGCTGTCGCCAGACTTAGGCCTGGGCTTTGTCCAGGAACTTGACTGCATCACCAACCGTCATGATGGTCTCGGCAGCATCGTCGGGAATTTCGACGCCAAACTCTTCTTCAAAGGCCATCACCAGTTCAACGGTATCAAGGCTGTCAGCACCCAGATCGTCGATAAAGGACGCTTCCAACGTGACTTTGTCACCGTCCACACCCAGATGATCAACGACGATTTTCTTAACGCGCTCAGCGGTATCGCTCATGCCAGTTTTCCTGTCTTCAAGTTTCACAGCCATTTAGGCCGAATTGCCCGGCGCAGGCGCCGATTGCGTGCGACGTGAGATAGCCAATGTGCGGAGACGTTAAAAGCCTATGACGGCGTTTTTTGCTCAAGGCTTTTAAAAGCTGCGACTATCGCAGCCATTGAGATCGCCTTAAGTCATTAAAAACAAAAACGAAAACCATCAAATCATAGCCATGCCACCATTCACGTGGATGGTCTGGCCGGTGATGTATCCGGACATGTCGCTGGCCAAAAATGCGGCGGAATCGGCTACTTCTTGCGCCGTCCCCATGCGTTTGGCGGGTATTGCGCCCAAAATTGCGTCTCGCTGCTTCTCGTTCAACTCGTCCGTCATGGCGCTGGCAATGAAGCCCGGCGCGATGCAGTTGGCAGTGATGCCGCGGCTGGCCACTTCCGCTGCGAGAGACTTGGTCATCCCGATCATGCCTGCCTTGGAGGCGCAATAGTTCCCCTGACCGGGGTTGCCGGTCACGCCGACGACAGAGGAGATGTTGATGATCCGTCCGTAGCGGCGGCGCATCATCTTGGCAGAGATGTCGCGGGTCAGAACAAATGCGGCTCGAAGGTTTACATCCAGAACTGCGTCATAGTCTTCGTCCTTCATGCGGATGAAGAGCCCATCGCGCGTAATGCCGGCATTGTTGACCAGAATGTCAACGCCTTCCATTGCCTCTTCCACCTGGCCGCCCAATGCTGAAACAGCGTCCCGATCGGACAGGTTTGCCGGAAAGATGCTTGCTCCTTCACCGAGTTCGCCTGCGAGCGCTTCAAGCTTTTCAACGCGTGTGCCGTGCAGGCCCACATGGGCTCCCGCCGCATGCAAGGTTCTGGCAATGGCTTCGCCCAAGCCGCCGGACGCGCCGGTGATGAAGGCCTTCTTGCCCGTCAGATCAATGGTAAGGCTCATGGATAACTCTCGGTCTGGAATGCGTGTGTTGAACGTCGTGCGGAACTTAAGGCAGACGTTCGGGCGCGGGTGCACCCGTTAGCTTGGCAGCGACGGCCTGTACATCTTCCGGCGTGTTGATAGGCATACCATCCAGGCTTCGGTCGATGCGACGGGCCAAGCCGGTCAAAACCTTGCCGGAGCCGACCTCGAGCAAACGGTCAACACCGTTTGCGGAAAACCATTCGATGATTTCGCGCCACCGAACCTGACCGGTCACCTGATCCACGAGACTCTGCCGGATGTGGGCGGGCTGCGTGAGTGGGGCGACCGTGACGTTGGCGACGACGGGAACGGACGGCTGATAGATGACCACTTCGTCCAGCGCCTGCTTCATGGCATCCGCCGCCGGTTGCATCAGCGAGCAGTGAAATGGCGCGCTCACAGGCAAAAGAAGAGCCCGCTTTGCGCCGCGGTCTTTGGCTATTTCGCACGCCTTCTCAACAGCGCTCGCCGCGCCGGAGATCACGATTTGGCCGCCACCATTGTCGTTGGCAATTTCGCACGGTCCAAGCGCAGCCGCTTCCTCAACAACGCTGCCCAGCGCATCCTGATCCAAGCCCATAATGGCAGCCATCGCACCTTCACCGGCAGGCACTGCCGCCTGCATAGCGTTGCCCCGGATGCGCAAAAGCTTGGCCGCATCACCAAGGGTCAAGGCATCGGCTGCTGCCAAAGCGGAATACTCGCCAAGCGAATGGCCGGCCACGTAGGACGCCGTTTCCTTCAGCACCACGCCCTCCGCCTCCAGGGCTCGCATGGTTGCGATACTGACGGCCATCAGGGCCGGTTGCGCGTGGGCTGTGGATGTCAGCAGATCGTCGGGGCCGTTGAGAATGATGTCAGACAGGCGTTGATCCAACGCGTCATCCACCTCTTCGAACACCTTCTTGGCGGCTGGATATGTGTCGACAATCTCTCGACCCATACCAACGGCTTGGCTGCCCTGACCGGGAAAGGTGAATGCAATGGTCATCTGGTCCACTCGATTGGAAAGCTCTGTTGGATAATAGCCAATGTCACGGCGCAACAGAAGGTTGCAAGGATTGGCTATGTCAGCAGACGTTCATCCAGTGCTTTCACGGTTGATAGCCAGAGATCTTTGACAGCGTCACCGTTCACATCGACACAGACATGCACGTCGGGACCCGTGCCATCTGGCTCCATGACAGTGCGGCCGATCTCGTCACCCTCCGTCACCACCTTCAAAGGCGATGACTCCATCGTAAACAGGTCAGGATGCGTGCAGGCTATGACAGCGGCCGGGTCGTGTAGCCCACACCCCTCCAGACCGGCCTCGCGCTGGTAGAAATCGATGTAAAAGTCCGCTGCAGACTGCAGGAAACCACCCAGAGCAGGACTGTCTGTCGCGATTGCGGCAAAGTCCTTGCGGTCACAGAGGATCTGCAGGGTAACGTCGAGACCCACCATGATCTGATGACCGCCCGCCAGCCACAGATCACGAGCCGCATGGGGGTCGTGCCACGTATTGGCTTCGGCAAACGCGGTCACGTTTCCCTTGACGCGGGCAGCGCCACCCATGGTGACGATCCGCGCGCAGTTGGATGTGAACTCGGGGTCAAGCGCCGCGGCGGCAGCCAGATTAGTGAGGGGGCCAATCGGGCATACGACAAGCTCACCCTTGTGCTCCCGTGCCATACGAACCAGAAATTCGGCAGCGTTTTCTGACGCAGCCTGCCTGTTCGGTTCCTCTGCGGGCACGTTGCCGAACCCTTCGGCTCCGTGGACCCAATCCGCGGGCTCGAAGGGCGGGAGCGCCTGGGGTTGAGGTGCGCCTTCAGCGACCGGAACATCGAGCCCCATCATCTCGACAAGACGCAACGCATTGCGTGTGGCCATCGGCGTACGCACGTTGCCGAAGATCGTCGTCAGACCGAGCAGGTGAATGTCTGGAGCGGCGGCGGCATACAATATCGCCATGGCGTCATCGACGCCCGGATCCGTGTCGATGATCATTTTCACGGTCATGATGCTTGTTCCCGTTCCGCCAAGAATGTCTTCACTTCCGCCAAAGTGGGTATGGCGGTAGCCGCACCAGGCCGCGTGACCTGCAGAGCAGCGGCTGCATTTGCCATTTTCAAGGCTTCTTCAATGGAAGAGCCACCCACGAAGCTGGCGAGATAGAAGCCAAGAAAAGTGTCACCAGCGCCGGTTGTGTCGACCGCCTCCACTTCAAATGCCTGCACATGTCTGGTCTGCGCGCTCTGTCTCAACTCAGCGCCAGCCGACCCGAGTGTCACCAATTGATCAATCCGCTTCAAAGCGGCTGCCCGGTGCGGCAGATCATTGGCCAGTTGGCGCGCTTCGATCTCGTTTACGGCCAGAAGGTCTATCTGATCCAGAAGCGGCTCGAGCGCCACGGGGTCGAAGGGCGCCGCAGCAATCGCCACTTTCATGCCCTTTGACTTGGCAAGGGCAACAGCTTCTGGAACCAGATTGGTTTCGTTCTGCGCCAGCAACCAATCATCTCCCGAAGCGCCGTTGAGCGCTGCTTCGAGCATATCGATTGTCAATGCGCGGTTGGCACCATCATGCAGGACGATCACGTTTTCGGCGTTTGCATCGACATAGATCACAGCATGGCCAGTAGATGTGTCCAGTTGTGAAATGAGCTCGGTGCGGACACCGCTTTCTGTGAGCTCGACAACGAGTTTCGCCCCGCCCTGTCCGACAGCGCCCACGTGCACAACATCGCCGCCAGCCCTGGCAATCGCAACGGACTGGTTGGCCCCTTTTCCGCCCAGGCCTTCTGTCAGATTCTGTGCGGACAAAGTCTCACCGGGCTGGGGCAAGTGTGGGACCGCGTAGATGAGATCGAGATTGATCGAGCCAAGGTTGAAGATGGTCATTTGGTTTCGGGTTTGATCGGAGGAAAGCTTATTGCGTGGTTGGATAGCCGACCTGCCCACAAGTCGAAACACCAAACTTTTTTGCGCTCAAAGGAAACCAATCACGAAGGCAAGCATTGTTTGAGCGAGAGGCGCCACAAAGATCTCTCAAGACCTGAAAAAACAACAGGAATAAAGCAATGAAAAACCTCCTTATCGCAACCGCCCTGTCCTTCGGTATGACTGCAGCGGCCATTGCAGCCTCCGCAACCATTGAAACTGCGGGCACTGCGCTGGTCGGCTCTGATGTGCTGATGACAGACGGCACCAAAGTCGGCGTTGTTCAGGAAGTGATCGATGCCGAGACGCTGGCCATCGAAATCCTGAACGATGGCGTGACACCCAGCGGCGAAGTGGTTGAACTGAAGCGCGAATCCTTCGCACTGATCGAAGACGACTCAGACGCTGATGCTGCCGGTTACCAGATCAACCTAAACAGCGGTGTCATGCTGAAGTAATCATAATTGCTTCAGTCCATCGGGCTGCAACTGATGGAAAAAGGCCCTCGCTATCGCGGGGGCCTTTTTGCTTGCTGTGGGCTCGAGGAGCCTTGTGCATTTGGGTTACATCTGTATAAGCGCGCTGTCCGGCTATGGCTGGGGGCTGAACGGGAAGCGCTTTCCGCAGGGAACATGTCAGATGTTCCGGTTCTCCGTGTCTCCGCTCACAATCGTCTGACGCCTTTCCGACCATCTTTGGTTGTGAGGACGTTTTGATGAGGCTCCGCGCCTGCACCGGCTCGAACAGGAAAGGCAGCCAATGGCTCTTTATGAACATGTATTGATGTGCCGTCAGGATATTTCCTCGACGCAGGTCGAAGCGCTTGTTGAGCAATTCAAGGGCGTGATCGAAGCGGGCGAAGGCTCCTTCGGCAAAGTTGAAATGTGGGGACTGAAAACCCTGCAGTACCGCATCCGCAAAAACCGCAAGGCTCACTACATTCTCATCGACATCGACGCGCCCTCGGCGGCAGTCGCTGAAATGGAGCGCCAGATGCGCCTGAATGAAGACGTTCTGCGCTTCATGACCATCCGCGTGGAAGAGCATTCCGATGAGCCATCGGTGATGATGCAGAAGCGTGACCGTGACGACCGTCCTCGCCGTGATGGCGACCGCGGCCCACGCGGTGACAGGGGCGGAGATCGTGGCCCACGCCGTGATGGACCGCGCCGTGAAGAAGGAGCAGCAGCATAATGGTTGATATCGCACAACTTCCGCAGCGCCGGCCTTTCCATCGCCGCCGCAAGACCTGCCCATTCTCCGGCCAAAACGCGCCGAAGATTGATTACAAGGACACACGTCTTCTGCAACGTTACATCTCTGAGCGTGGCAAGATCGTGCCGTCCCGCATCACGGCCGTCAGCCAGAAGAAGCAGCGTGAACTGGCTCAGGCCATCAAACGTGCGCGTTTTCTTGGCCTTCTGCCTTACGTTGTGAAGTAAGACTTCACCAACCGAATTTGCCGTCGGGGCGCTCCTCGGCGGCTTTAACCGGACCACGCTGGCAACGGCATCAGGTCAAGTTGGGGATGATCCCCTAACCAATGCGCAGCTGAATTGGGCTCGCAGCGGGACAGCGGAGCAAGATGTTTTCAAATCCGATCATCATTGGCACGCTTGGCGGCATAGCCTCGGCACTCCTGTTTTTAGGAGCGGCTCAAGGTTCTGGCCTCGCTGTGCCCTTGCTGCTCTTCAGCCCGATGCCGGTTCTGATCGTGGCGCTGGGCTGGATGCCGCAAGCGGCCGTTCTCGCCGCCCTGTCTCTCGCGATAACGCTTTCCATCGCTGCCGATGGGCTGGTGGCCATCGTCGCCACGCTCATCATCGCGGTACCAGGATGCGTAGCAGCCTACTATTACCGACTGTCCCGACCTGCTGAAGAGGTTGGCGGACCAACCGGCCAGATAGCCTGGTTCCCAGTCGGTGAGGCTTTCGCGCGGGCGCTGTTGATCTTCGCGGCATCCTTTGTGCTGGTGGGCTATCTTACAGGCTCCGGCGAAGCGGAACTGGAAGCTCTCGTCACCGAGATTTTCCGCACCTTCATAGAGGCCAATCAGGCCAACCCGCAGGGCGGTGAGATATTGGCTGATCTTAACGAAGCGACGCTGGCCAGTTTTGCGCAGTCAGTGGCACGGTGGATGCCCGTCAGTCTCGCTGGCACATGGGTCGCCATCCTTGTGATGAACTTTGCCTTGGCAGAGCGGATTTCGCGGTCATCAGGCCGCTTGAACCGGCCTGCGCCAAATTGGGCCGAAACCGCCAATCTCGCACAGCTTTATGCAGGCGTGTTCGCTGTTTCAGCGTTTCTGTTCGCCATGGACAGCCCGGCCTCACCGGTCGCCGGTGTGGTGGCGGGAGCGTTTGGCACCGGCTTCCTCCTAATAGGTCTCGCAGTCATCCACTCCATCACCCGCGGCATGCCAGCGCGCGGGCTGCTTCTTCTGGCGGCTTACGGGCCGCTTATCCTGTTCGGCTTTCCGGCACTGCTTCTGGCGGCGCTTGGCCTGGCCGAAGCCTTTTACGGCCTGCGCGCGCGAGCGGCGGGCAAACGCAACAGCTGAACTCAAAACAAGGAAAAACCAATGCAAGTGATCCTGCTGGAACGTATCGGTAAACTCGGCACCATGGGTGACGAAGTCACCGTGAAAGACGGCCATGCCCGCAACTATCTGCTGCCGAGTGGCAAAGCGCTGCGCGCCAACGACGCCAACCGGGCGAAATTCGAAGCCCAGCGAGCGCAGCTTGAAACGCGCAATGAAGAGCGCAAAACCGAGGCGGAAGGCGTTGGCGCCAAGCTGGAAGGCAAGCAGTTGGTCATGATCCGCTCTGCTGGCGAAACCGGTCAGCTTTACGGCTCCGTGTCCACCCGCGACATCGCCGCCGATCTCGGCACAGACGGCTTCTCGGTCGCCAAGAACCAGATCGAACTGTCCGCGCCCATCAAGACAATCGGCATTCACGGTGTGACCATCACTCTGCACCCCGAGGTCATTCAAACCATCGAAGTGAATGTGGCCCGCTCCGAAGACGAGGCTGAGCGCCAGGCAGCCGGTGAAGTTCTGACCGGCCGTGACTATGACTTCGACGATGATGAGGCGGACGATGAAGACGCCCCGGCCGTTGAAGAGCTCTTCGAAGAAGGCGCTGAAGTGGAAGCTGAGGTGCTCGGCGAAGACGCCCCAGCCGAAGAAGAGGCAACTGAGGAAGCCCCAGCAGACGACGCTGACGAAGACCGCGCCTAATCGAGCGCAATCGCAGTTAAAACAGGGGCGGCCAAACTGGTCGCCCCTTTTCTTTGGCACTTCGGTTCATTGGCACTCTGGCCCTTAGCGATTGTGGATCACTGGGTATAAGTTTTCCCCAGAATCGGCCTTGTGCCGCGTCAACAATGAAAAGATTTTTTCGTCCTTGGCCGCCGCTGTGAACGGGCTAAAACCAAACGCTTCAGTTTGAGGGGAATGATTGAATATGGCCGACGGCGCTTCCAACATTATGCCTTTGCCCGCCGATGAAGATCAGGCCAGCGCCGCGCCGGAAGCCTATCGACAAGCGCCCCACAACATCGAAGCGGAGCAGGCTCTGCTCGGCGCGATCCTGGTCAACAATGAAGCGTACTACCGAGTCTCAGACTATCTGCTGGCGGACCATTTCTACGAACCTCTGCACCGTGAAATCTATCAGGTCGTGGCGGACCTGATCCGTCAGAACAAGATCGCCAACCCCGTCACGATCAAGACGTTCCTGCCTGCGGACGAAAAGGTCGGGGATATGACGGTGGCGTTCTATCTGGCGCGCCTCGCAGCTGAAGCACCCACCATTTTGAACGCTGGCGATTACGGGCAATCTATTTACGACCTCGCCACCCGGCGTTCGCTGATCACCATTGGCGAGGACATGGTCAACATCGCCTATGATGCGCCTGTGGATCTTCAGCCGACTGACCAGATTGAAGATGTCGAGCGGCGTCTGTTCTCGCTCGCAGAGAGCGGGCGCGCCGACCAGGGCTTTATCGGGTTTGGTGAGGCCATTGGCACGGCCATCGACATGGCTGCCGCAGCCTTTCAGCGCGACGGCGGCCTGTCCGGCATCTCAACCGGTATTTCGACACTGGACCGCAAGGTGGGTGGCCTGCAACGGTCCGACCTGATCATCGTGGCGGGTCGCCCCGGCATGGGCAAAACAGGGCTGGCGACCAGTGTGGCGCTGAATATCGCGAAGTCTTATCGCGGCACCGTTACCGCCGATGGCCAGACCGTGGCCGAAGATGGCGGCATTGTCGGCTTCTTCTCACTTGAGATGAGCGCCGAACAGCTGGCAACACGTATTATCTCGGCGGAGGCAGGCGTGTCCTCTGAAGAGATCCGGCGCGGCAAGATCACGGAGCGGGATTTCGAGCAGCTGACGATGGCATCGCGCCAACTCAATGAGTTGCCGTTCTTCATCGACCAGACCGGTGGCATTTCCATCGCCCAATTGGCAGCGCGGGCGCGCAGGCTCAAACGTCAGCGTGGCTTGGACGTGATGGTGGTGGACTATATCCAACTCATGCAGGGCTCCGCCAAAAACTCCGCCAACCGCGTGCAGGAAGTGACTGAAATCACGACCGGCCTCAAGGCGCTCGCCAAGGAACTCAATGTCCCCATCGTTGCCCTCAGCCAGCTGTCGCGGCAGGTGGAAAGTCGCGAAGACAAACGGCCCCAGCTGTCTGACCTGCGTGAATCAGGTTCAATTGAGCAGGATGCGGACGTGGTACTGTTTGTGTTCCGTGAGGAATATTACGTTCAGCAACTTGAGCCTGATCAGTCCGATGCGGACAAATATGCGGAGTGGATGGCCAAGATGGAGAAGGCCCACGGCAAAGGCGATGTGATCATCGCCAAGCAGCGCCACGGGCCCACCGGCATCGCAAACCTGGCGTTTGAGGCCAAGTTCACCCGCTTCTCCGACCTTGCGCAGGACGGTTACTATCCGGACGCCCGCTGATGGCTTCTGCGATGGCGGCTGCCTCCCCGCGCCTGGCGGGCATGCGGGTTACGGTCGACCTCGATGCCTTGGTGACGAACTGGAAGCACCTTAGCGCGATGCTGCCCGGTGCAGAGGCTGGGGCGACCGTGAAAGCGAACGCCTATGGCTGCGGGCTCGAGGAGGTGGGACCTGCCCTCCAGAATGCGGGATGCACGAGCTTCTTCGTTGCGCTGCCAGAAGAAGCGGCGACGCTGCGAAGGACGTTGGGGGACGGTCCAGACATCTATGTCCTGAACGGGCTGATGGGCGGCGCTGATCTTGCCATGTTCTACCTCGAGAATCGGCTCCTGCCCGTCATCTCGTCGGTGAACGACATGGAGGCATGGCTCAATGGTATCAGCCAGCGCGGGCAGCATGCTCCGAGCGCACTGCACGTCGATACGGGCATGAACCGGCTGGGTCTTTCGCTGTCTGAGTTCGATGCGCTGATGTTGGACGAAGACAAGCTCATGAGGCTCAACCCCACTTTGGTGATGAGCCATCTGGCCTGTGGTGACGAGGCAGAACACCCTTTGAACAGCGCTCAGCTTTCGCGATTCAGTATCGTCGCCAAAGCGATGCCCGGGACACGCGCTTCGCTGGCAAACTCGGCTGGACACTTTCTCGGCAGTGAGTACGGCTTTGACCTGACACGGCCCGGCATTGCGCTCTATGGCGGCGAATGTCAGACCCCGGGTATAAACCCCATGGAGACCGTCGTAACGGCTGAAGCGCGTGTTTTGACCGAACGGACCGCCAAGACCGGGGAAACCGTGGGCTATGGCGCCGCCCACAGATTTGAGAGCCCCGCTCGGATCGCCATCATATCAAGTGGATATGCCGACGGTTTCTCGCGCGCGGCCAGCGGCAGCGGGGTGAGTTTGCGGAGGGCTGAGAAAACTGGAGCACAGGTCCGGTACGGTCGCCATCTGGTTCCTGTGGTCGGGCGCGTTTCCATGGATCTCACCGCCATCGACATCACGTCGGTTCCCGAATCTGAACTGGGCGAAGACTGGGTGGAGATATTCGGGCCGAGCGTACCGGTGGATGATGTAGCCAGAGCCGCCGGAACCATCGGGTACGAGCTTCTGACGTGCCTATCGCACCGGGCGGCATATTCGTACCGATCAGCCCGAAGCGGGGTCGCCTGATGGCCAAGATCAAGACCAGTTACATCTGCCAGAACTGCGGCGCCGTTTACCCGCGCTGGAGCGGGCGGTGCGACGCGTGTGGCGAATGGAACACCATCGTTGAAGAAACGGCTGAAACAGGGGGCGTGGGCGGCGGCCCCAAAAGTGCCCTTGCAAAAGGTCGAGCCGCAAAGCTGGTTCCATTGTCGGGCGAGATCGAAGAAGCGCCGCGCTTTCTGACGGGCATCGAAGAGCTGGATCGGGTTACTGGAGGTGGCTTTGTGCGCGGATCAGCCTTGCTACTGGGAGGCGACCCCGGGATCGGCAAGTCGACGGTTCTGATGCAGGCCGCCGCCGCTCTTGCGCAGCGAGGGCAGAAGGTCATCTACATTTCGGGCGAAGAGGCTGTCGCCCAAGTTCGTCTGCGGGCGCAGCGGCTGGGGGTTGAGAAGGCCGCCGTCGGCTTGGCCGCTGAAACCAATGTTGAAGACATTCTGGCCACGATAAAGGCCGACGGATCCGCGGACTTTGTGGTCATTGATTCGATCCAGACCCTCTGGACCTCATCAGTGGAGTCTGCGCCCGGCACGGTCACGCAGGTGCGTGCGTCGGCCCAGGCCATGATCCGCCATGCCAAGAATACTGGCGCTACGGTGGTGCTGGTCGGTCATGTCACCAAAGAAGGGCAGATCGCAGGGCCACGGGTTGTGGAACATATGGTGGATGCCGTTCTCTATTTTGAGGGCGAAGGCGGCCACCAGTTCCGCATTTTGCGTGGGGTCAAAAACCGCTTTGGCCCAACAGACGAGATCGGCGTTTTTGCCATGGGGGACAGTGGCCTCCAAGAAGTGCGCAACCCGTCAGAGCTTTTTCTGGGCGAACGGAATGCGAAGGCGCCCGGTGCCGCCGTGTTTGCCGGGATGGAGGGCACCCGACCGGTGCTTGTTGAAATCCAGGCGCTCGTTGCCCAATCCTCCCTCGGCACGCCCCGACGGGCCGTCGTGGGCTGGGATGGAGCCCGTCTCTCCATGATTTTGGCCGTACTGGAAGCCCATTGCGGCGTGAGGCTCGGCCAACACGACGTCTATCTGAACGTTGCTGGTGGCTACCGAATCAATGAACCCGCCGCCGATCTGGCGGTCGCGGCGGCTTTGGTCTCCTCGCTCACAGCAAGGCCCCTCCCCGTCGACAATGTGGTGTTTGGCGAGATCAGCCTGTCAGGCGCCGTCCGGCCCGTCAGTCACTCCGGAGCAAGGCTCAAGGAAGCGCAGAAGTTGGGATTTGGCCACGCATTGCTGCCGGCAGGCGGCGGGGAGACACCGGAAAAAGGCCTGCGAACGACAGCCGTGGATGCGTTGATGGACATGGTTGCCAATATTGCTGGCAATGCCCTAGAAGAGGGCGAAAACTGAGGGACCCACGGACCTTACGGTTGCGCAGCGACCAACAACCCAAACTGTCTCATCCATGAAAAGCGCACAGCGCGGCTTCTCCTGAAAAACGAGCATTCAAGCATATGGGCATCACGCTTCTCGACGGTATTCTGATCGGCATCACACTGATCTCTGCATTCCTGGCCATGCTCCGGGGCTTCAGCCGCGAAGTTCTTTCCATCGGCTCATGGGTAGTGGCGGCAATTGTGGCCTTTCTCTACTACCCGCTTCTGGTGCCCTTCATGCAGGATTATCTGGGTGAAGGCATTCAATCGACCATCGCCGCAGGGGCCGCTGTCTTTGTGGTGGTTCTGATCATCGCCACCCTCATCACAGTGAAGATCGCGGACTTCATTATAGACAGTCGCGTTGGCCCACTGGACCGCACGCTGGGGTTCATTTTCGGTGCCGTTCGCGGAGTTCTGATCGTTGTCATCGGAACCATGTTCCTCAACTGGGTGTTGCAGGATCAACCGCCAACCTGGGTGTCGGAAGCGAAGTCCAAGCCGCTTCTCGACAATATCGGTGAGCGGCTGCGGCTTCTTCTGCCTGAAGATGGCGGCGCCGAGATCCTCGAGCGGATACGTCCGGAAGATGAAGGCGCTCCCAGCGCCGACGAGACCCCAACCAATACCTAGCAAGGGCCGGCCTCATGACTGAAGACCATCAGACGCAGTTGGCCAACACAAACCCTTTTGGTGACCCTGACGATGACAAGCTGCGCGAAGAGTGCGGTGTCTTCGGTATCTTCGGCCATAAGGATGCGGCGACGCTGACCACCCTAGGCCTACATGCGCTTCAGCACCGCGGGCAGGAGGCGGCGGGCATCGTGTCGTTCGATGGCCAACAGTTCTTTGTTGAAAAGCACGAAGGTCTGATCGGTGACAACTTCACGAAGAAGGAAGTCATCGAACGCCTTGGTGGCAACCGGGCGATCGGACATACGCGCTATGCCACGACCGGCGGGGCGGGCC
>JBCBXA010000065.1:0-16137 GCA_039816825.1 Pseudomonadota bacterium
AGCGCATCGTACGTCCGGGCGCGCCCGGCTTTGAGAAGACGCCGACAAAAGAGCTGTCGGCAACGCCAGATCAGCGGATTGCCAAACATCTGGCCCGAATTGGCGTGGGATCGCGCCGCGAGGTGGAGCGCATGATCGCCGATGGGCGCATTCGTCTCAATGGGCGGGTGCTCGATACGCCGGCGACGCTGGTCAATTCAGGCGACAACATTGAGGTTGATGGCGAGATTGTCGCGGCGCGCGAACGGACCCGACTTTGGCTTCACAACAAGCCCGCTGGCCTTGTCACGACCAATAAGGATCCCGAAGGCCGCCCGACGGTTTTCGACAAGCTCGATAAGGACATGCCCCGCGTCCTCAGCGTGGGGCGACTGGACATTGCAACTGAGGGTCTGCTGCTGCTCACCAATGATGGCGGCCTGGCGCGGCAGTTGGAGCTCCCATCGACCGGCTGGCTTCGACGCTACCGGGTTCGCGTCCACGGTGAGGTTGATGAAGCAGCGTTGGCTGGCCTGGCCGATGGCATTGCTGTTGAAGGCGTTTTGTACGGTGCCATCGAAGCGCAGCTTGACCGGAAACAGGGCGCAAATGCCTGGCTGACCATGGGATTGCGCGAAGGGAAGAATCGCGAAGTTCGCAATGTACTCGGCGCTCTCGGATTGGAGGTGAACCGGCTCATTCGCGTCTCTTACGGGCCGTTTCAGCTCGGTGATCTTGAAAGCGGTCAGAGCCGCGAAATTCGCGGGCGGGTCCTTCGCGAGCAATTGGGTGAAAAGCTGATTGAAGCCAGCGGCGCGGATTTTGAAACGCCACTGCGTGAGAATCTCAGCGACCGCAAAGCGACAGGCGGCACGCTTAAACCGAATCGTGCGAAATCCTCTTTCAGGCGATCTGGCTCAGACGAGAGCCGTGCTGGCCGAGCCGGACCTGGATCGAAACCAACGAGACCAAAACCAACTGCCTCAAAGCGCGGTCAGGCCACACGCCAAACGCAGGATGGGCTCGACACCAAGCGTAGGGATGGTGGCGCACATAAGGGCAAAGGTGCAGGAAAGGCCGATGGCCGGTCTGCCAAGTCGGGAGACTACAAGGGCAGGCGGCCTTCGAAGGAAGGCTCGGCCCATCGGGGTTCCGCCAGTCGACCCAAGCCCCGAGGTGGGAAAGGGCGCTCGTGAGAATTGTTGGCGGACGGCTCAGCGGCCGCAGGCTGGTGGCGCCTGATGGGGAAGCAACTCGACCGACGACGGACCGTGTTCGCGAGAGCCTGTTCAACATTCTTGCGCACCGCGTCGACGTCGAACTGGAGGGAGCGAGGGTTCTCGACCTGTTTGCCGGAACCGGTGCTCTTGGTTTGGAAGCGATTTCGCGCGGCGCATCAGCTGGCACGTTTGTGGAGACAGCCGCAGCCGCCCGCGGCGCGCTTCGGACCAACATCCACGCACTCGGCGTTCAGGGCGTTGCACGTATCCTGCGGCGGGATGCGGTGGCCTTGGGGGGTATCGGGACCATGATGCCGTTCAGTCTCGTTTTTCTGGATCCTCCGTATGGAAAGCGACTGGCTGAGCGAGCTCTGGTTTCCGCCGCTGAGGGCGGCTGGCTGGTCGACGGAGCCATCGCTGTTGTGGAAGAAGCACAGGATGCGGCCTTTGAGCTTCCAGAACAGTTCATGAGCCTTGATGAAAGAAGGGTTGGTGTTGCACGCTTGAGATTGCTGCAATTTCAGGGAAGCTGATCGTCGCAGCTTCGATGACCAACAGTGACAACGCCAAGAACGGCGAAGGAGACCAGCCATGGCGACTGCGGCAGATGGCGTTGACCTGATGACTCAAACGCTGGTCCTGCTCGGTGGAGCGGTGGTGGCAGCGCCCCTTTTCAACCGCTTGGGACTGGGTACTGTGCTGGGCTATCTGGCCGCTGGCATTGCGATCGGTCCCGTGCTCGGTCTGGTGTCAGACCCGGAGGGCATTCTGCACTTTGCCGAGTTTGGCATTGTCTTCCTGCTCTTTCTCGTCGGATTGGAACTCAAACCGGCGCGACTGTGGGATTTGCGGGTCGACATTTTTGGTTTTGGCCTTGCCCAGGTTTTCGTCACGGGCATTGCGCTGACGCTGGTCGGCCTAGCGATGCAATATCCGTTGGGCTCATCCGTGATATCGGGCTTTGGCCTCGCACTGTCTTCCACCGCCTTTGCCCTGCAACTCATGGCGGATAGGGGCGAAACCAACAAACCTCACGGACAAAAGGCGTTTTCGGTTCTACTGTTTCAGGATCTCGCTATCGTTCCGCTGCTTGCGCTTATTCCAATCTTTGCGGTTCGTGCGGAGGCGGACGGCGGTTTGACAGGGCTCTGGGCCTTTGCCGTTCCAATATCGGCCGTGGCCGCGCTGGTTTTGGCCGGTCGTTATCTCCTGGACCCCTTGCTCAGAGTGATCGCCAAGACTGGAGCCCGTGAGGCCATGCTGGCGACGGCTCTCTTCGTCGTGCTGGGCGCCGCATGGATTATGCAGGTCGCTGGCCTGTCGATGGCGCTGGGCGCCTTTATTGCCGGAGTTCTGCTCGCTGAATCGTCTTTCCGCCACACGCTGGAGGCCGATATTGAGCCTTTCCGTGGTCTCCTGCTTGGCCTGTTCTTCCTGGCCTGCGGTCTCAGCCTCGACTTGGCGGTTGTGTTCGAGAACTGGTGGTTCATCCCACTGATCGTTCCGCTGATCATCGCCATCAAGGCGGTTATCCTTTACGGGCTCGGGCGAGCTTTTGGCATGCCAAAGGATGACGCCATCAGAGTGGCCGGCATTCTGCCGCAAGGCGGTGAGTTCGGTTTCGTCCTGTTCACCGCGGCGGCTGCTGCCGGGGTGCTGACGCAGGCCGATGCGTCTTTGCTCATCGCCATCGTCACCGTGTCCATGGCCCTGACGCCGGCCACTGTCGCTCTGGCCAATCGCTTGGTGCCCAAGCCCGTGCAGGAGGAGATGGAAGAGGACTTCTCCGATGCTGACGGTGCAGTGATCGTGATTGGCTTTTCGCGATTCGCCCAATTGATTTCGCAAGCACTGCTGACGGCCGGAACCTCCGTGACCATCATCGACAATGACGCTGAGCGCATTCGTCAGGCGGCACGCTTCGGCTTCCGGATCTATTTTGGCGATGGCACCCGGACACATGTGCTTGAGGCTGCCGGGCTGAAGGACGCCAAGGCCGTTGTGATTGCGACCGCTGGCGTCGAACTGACCGATCACATCGTTGATATCCTTCAGGAGGAAAGCCCTGACACGATGCTGTTCGTTCGGTCCTATGACCGCAGGCATTCCATCTCGCTGCGCCAGAAGAACGTGACCAGCGAAATGCGGGAGACGTTGGGTTCGGCCCTTAAGTTGAGTGAGAGATTGCTCGTCAAGCTCGATGTCGCTCCGACCCAGGCCGCAGATATTGTGGCGGAGGTTGAGCGACGCGACGAAGTCCGGCTGCAGCGACAGGTGGAGGGCGACATCTGGTCAGGTATTGAAGAAATCAAGACTCAGATCACGCCTGAGCCCCTGCTGAAGCCTGAACGACAGGCCAAAGCTGTGGGCGAGGAGAGCAAGTCGGTTCTCGCTCGCGATATTGGCGATCCGCACCACGCGGATCGCTAAGATGGCCCAAGCCGTAAAGTCGCAGCAGAGCGCTAAATTTCTCACCGGTTCCATGATGGGCCACGTGGTGACGATGACGGTCACCAGTTCAATTGGCCTCATGGCCATCTTTGCGGTGGATGCGCTCAATCTCTTTTACATCGCCCAACTGGGCCAGCAGGAACTGGCGGCTGCCATTGGCTATGCTGGAACGCTGCAGTTCTTTTTGATCTCTCTGGCCATCGGAATGGCCATTGCGACGGGTGCCACGGTGGCCAAGGCGCTGGGTCAGGGCGTGCGCGAGCGGGCGGCCAATATGGCCGGGGCTTCGTTGATCTTCGTGTTTGTCGTTATGGCGGTCGTGTCGGCCCTGACGTTTCCGTTTCTCGACATTTTTGTCGAACTGATTGGGGCTCGAGGGCGCACTGCAGACATTGCGGTCGGGTTCCTTCAGATTGTGGTGCCAAGCCTGCCTTTGCTTGGCCTGGGCATGGCTTTTGGGGGCGTGCTGCGCGCGTTGGGCGACGCGCAAAGAGCCATGTATGTGACGCTGCTGGGTGGGTTCATCGCCGCCATTCTCGACCCGCTGTTCATCTTTGGTTTTGAGATGGGGGTGAATGGCGCTGCGACGTCTACCGTTCTATCGCGGGCTGTGCTGGCGGCCTATGGCTTCTGGGCCGTGCAATCCAAGCATCAATTGTTTGCGCTGCCGGACGTTGCGCACCTGAAGGACGCCTTTGGTCCTTTCTGGAAGATCGGCGTCCCCGCCATTCTCACGCAACTCGCCACCCCGGTGGGCAATGCTTACGTGACCCAGGCTTTCGCCAGTTACGGAGATGATGCTGTGGCCGGTTGGGCCGTGGTCGGTCGGCTGATGCCGCTTGCCTTTGGCGCACTGTTTGCCCTGTCCGGTGCCGTGGGCCCGATCATCGGGCAGAACTATGGTGCAGGCAATCGCCCCCGCATTCTGGCGGCTCTGCGCGATGCCATGATCTTCACCATGATCTATGTGATTGTGGTGTGGGCGATCCTAGCGCTGTTTCGCGGTCAGATCGCCGCCGCCTTCGATGCCACCGGTCAGGCCCGGGAACTGGTCGAGCTGTTCTGCCTGTTTGTTGCAGGAACGTTCTTCTTCAACGGCGCGCTTTTTGTGGCCAATGCCGCCTTCAACAATCTCGGTTACGCGTTCTACTCGACGGTCTTCAACTGGGGTCGCGCCACCATCGGTGTGATCCCATTTGTCTATCTCGGTGGGCTCTGGTTCGGCGCGGCTGGCGTTCTCGTGGGTTGGGGGCTCGGCGCCGTGGTATTCGGTGTGGCTGCTGTTCTTGTGGCCTTTCGCACTATGCGCACCATGGATCTGGATGAAGCTGAGCCGACCGAAGTGCATGCTCCGCCGCCCGGTTCCACTTCGGCGCTGTCATCCGGCAAGGGCGCGGGGCTCCACTAGAAGCATGGTTGGTTCCCATTCTTTGCCCTGAAGCTTGCGTTTTATCATCCGATCCAGCTGCGTTCGCAGGACCTTCTGCAGGTCCGCTGTGGTCTCGAGAATAGTGGCGACGCGCAGGAAGTCCTGAACGGCGAAAGCGTTCACAGGCGCCTGAATGAGAATGTCTGGATGGCGATGCCGAAGGCGCAGCTCGCGCATCTTGCGTATCATGATGAGGTTTGAGCCCATCAACGCTTCGATGGCAGTAGGCGGTCGGTCCGTCTGGACGTTCGCCACCTCTCCGGCCACATCAATGGCGATGGTGATGTCGAGATCATCGTTCAGGCGGTCGAAAGGGAGGCAGTTGGTCGTGCCGCCATCAATGCAGTAGCGGCCGTCGATTGGTGTGGCCTGAAACACACCGGGTATGGCGCTCGAGGCTGCCAGCGCCTCCAGCAGATTGCCCCGATCGAGAAAACGCTCCTCCATGGAGAAAAAGTCCGTTGCAATGGCCGAGAACGGGATCGCCAGTTCCTCAATGTTCTTCGGCATTGTGTCGGGCAGAAAGCTCTCAAGCACCCTTTGCCCGTTCAATTGGCCGAAACGGTTCTCCCGCCCGAACACTTCATTCAGGGCCTTGGGTCGCATATTCCAGATGCGGGATATGATCTCGGTGCTTTGGCCAAAGGCCTTGAGGGAGTGTTCCTCGATTTCCTCGCCCGACATGCCGCTGGCCATGCCGGCACCCATGATCGAGCCTATGGATGCTCCGGTGATCTGCGCGGGCCGCAGGCCGATATCGTCAAACGCCTTGATGGCATGAACGTGGGCAAACCCCTTTGCGCCGCCGCCGCCAAAAGCCAATCCGATGCGTGGACCGCCATCAGAGCCGAGCTTGCCCTTCGTCTTGGGTTTGGCAGCGGGTACGCCGGACTTGGTATCTGTGCGGCTTGTCGAAAGGTTGTCCATGTTCCGTGGCTATCGGCTCTTGCGGTTGTTGGATAGGTCTCAAGCGATTTTGATCGCCGGTCACCGTTGGACCTTCACCATCTAAAACCTATTTGCGCTCAACGAGAAGCCAAAGATATGGCGCACAATGGCGCGTTCGCATACGAACATCGCAAACTGGTGTGTGCCTGCAAGGAACAGACATGAGCCAGCACTCCAACGCCCGATCCTACGAACAGGCGGAAGCCGCTGGCATCGATCTCGCCAATCTTGAAAAGCGGGCAAAAGATCTGGTGCTGGCAGCGGAGAAAGCCGGTGCTACGGCTGCCGATGCCTATGTTGGCCTGGGTCGTTCGCAATCCATTTCCATCCGAAACGGCGATGTTGAAGTGGCCGACAGTTCCGAAAGCGATGGCTTCACCTTGCGCGTGTTCGTGGGCGATCGGCATGCGTCCGTGTCTTCCAACATGCCGGGGGAGGAACAGATGCTGGCCGAGCGTGCCGTCGCTATGGCAAAGGTCTCGCCGGAAGATCCGTTTACAGTGCTTGGCGATCCCGACCGGTTGGCTCGTGAGTTGCCCGATCTCGATCTCTTTGACCCCACCCGGCTTGAAAGCAATGCGCTGACCGACCTTGCGCGCCGGGCTGAGGGCACGGCGCTGGCGGTTGAAGGCATCACCAACACCAATTCTGCCGGTGCGAGCCAGGGAACCGGCGGCATGGTGCTCGCAACCTCCCACGGCTTTATTGGATCAACGGTCTCATCATCCTTTGGCGTCTCGGTATCGGCAGTTGCGGGCGAGGGCACCGCCATGCAGCGTGACTATGACTATTCCTCAAAGCGGCACTTTAGCGATCTGTCGGCCCCCGAAGACATAGGCCAGAAAGCAGCCGAGCGAACTCTGGCGCGTCTGAACCCGCGTAAGGTCCAGACAGGACGTTACACAATCATCTTCGACCCACGTTGCGCGAACTCCATGATTGGTCACCTGGCAGGAGCCATCAATGGCACTGCCATCGCCCGGCAGACCTCGTTCCTCAAGGATCATATGGGTGAGTTGGTGATGTCTGAAGCTGTCACTATCCATGATGACCCGCACATGATGAAGGGTGCCGCGTCACGAGCCTGCGACGGCGAAGGCGTCGCCAATGGGCCGCTTACATTTGTCGAGAACGGTGTTTTGAAGCAGTGGATTCTTGACACTGGCACCGCCAAGGAGCTTGGGCTGACCACAAATGGTCGGTCTGGCAGAGGCAGCCCGACCACGACCAACATCTATATCGCAAACGGCGAGCGAACGCCCGAAGCCATGATCAGCGAGGTTGAGCAGGGCATCTATGTGACCGACTTTATTGGTTCGGGTGTTAACGGCGTCACCGGCGATTATTCGCGCGGCGTCAGCGGCTTTCTGATCGACAAGGGCGAGATGAAGGAGCCGGTGAGCGAGATCACTGTGGCGGGAAATCTGAAAGACATGTTTCTGCAGATCGAACCTGCCAATGATCTGGAGTTTCGATATGGGGCAAACGCACCGACATTGAGCCTGGGCCAACTGACTGTTGCGGGCAATTAGCGCACAATAGCTGCTTCATCTTTGCGCAGAAGTCACGGTTAGTCGGTCTGCGTATCGCTGACACTGTCTGTCAAATAAGCTAGTCAGTGCCCATGGACATCACCGCAACGCCGACACTCCCCGAGACCATGCCGGAGGAACTCAGTCTCCTTGCCAAAGCAGGGCAGGAGGCCGGAAGCATCGCCATGTCCTTCTTTCAGAGGGATCCGGAGGTCTGGACCAAGGGAGACAGTTCTCCCGTTTCGGAGGCTGACCTCGCGGTTGATACCTATCTTCGGGAAACCCTCCTCAAGGAGCGACCAGACTGTGCCTGGGTGTCTGAGGAGACGGCGGTCTCCGATGAAAGATTGGCGATGGAGCACGCATTCGTGGTGGATCCCATTGATGGCACGCGAGCTTTCATTGCCGGAGAGGAGACTTGGGGTGTCTCCATTGCGTTCGTTTCCGGTGGTCGGCCGGTCGCGGCGGCCTTTATATGTCCTGCGCTGGGTGAGACGTTTCTTGCTGCCGCAGGTTGTGGTGCGTTCCTCAACGACCACCGCCTGATCGCGCGTCAAGACGATCTGAACCTGCCGGTGGCGGGGCCCTCTCGCATGCGGGACGCAATCCAGGCGCTCGGAACCGACGTGGCCGGTATTTGGCCGCGCCACATTCCGTCGCTCGCTTACAGGCTGGTCATGGTGGCCCGTGGCGATCTGCGCGCCGCCTTCGCGCGGCGCAACAGTCATGATTGGGATATTGCTGCTGCTGATCTTATTTTGGCCGAAACCGGCTGCGAATTGCTGGAGGTCGCCGAGAATCGCGTTGCCAGCGCTGTATCTTACAACAGCGAAACAATCAGGCGGGGCGTGCTTTATAGCGCTCCGCACAACGCTGCGGACAGTCTGCTCGACGTGGCAAAACACATGGCCGATCAACCCGGTTTCGGGCGTTAGAAGAGGGGAGCTGTCGCATGGCAGATGAAACAAAAACTAAGGGCGATGACCAATTGCTGCATTTGGTTTTCGGCGGGGAACTTGAGGACATTTCAGGCGTGCGGTTTCGCGATCTCGACACTCTGGACGTCGTTGGCATCTTTCCCAATTTCGAGACGGCACGGGCCGCGTGGAAGATGAAAGCACAGCAGACCGTCGACAACGCGCACATGCGTTACTTCGTGGTCCATCTTCACCGCCTGCTTGAACCCGAAAATCACTGAACCCTAAGATCGTTGAGGCTGGAACAGCCACAATCCACTGAGCATTTGATCCATGAAGTCTTTCCCCACACGCGCATCGATGGAGGCCTACCGCATAGCCGGTCAGGCCGCCTTGCCATTGATGCGGGCGCGCTATGCGCAGCGGGTGCGGGATGGGCTGGAACGGGCCGATCGTCTGCAGGAGCATTTCGGCAGACCTTCCCTTGCACGTGACGAGGGATGCTACGTCTGGTTTAACGCTGGAAGCGCAGATGAAGCCCGCTCCATGCTGCCGCTCGTCCGCCTGTGCCTGTCGCAGAACCTCAATGTGGTGGCGACTTCGCCGTGTCGATATGGGCTTGCGCTTTGGGAGCAGGAAGCGGCCAACAACTCGTCCCTGGCTGCGCAGTACACGCCTGTGGATGTGGATCGCTGTGTGAACAGATTTCTGTCCCACTGGCAGCCCGAACTCATGATCACTGTGGCCGATGAAGTGATGCCGGTCGCCATGGCCTGCCTCCAGCAAAGGCAAATTTCCTGCGTGGTGGTTTCCGGAGTGATCGGTCGCCGTGCGCACGATTTCTGGTCGGTTCGTCCCAAGCTTGCTCGGGAGACTTTTGGCGCCATCGCACTTGTGGCTGCTGCTGATCAGGTGAACGCCGAGATGTTCCGTGATCTTGGCGCCCGCAATGTGGAAGTGTGTGGCGATCTGTCTTTTGATGCTCCAGTGCGTTCTGACGGTCGCCATATCCATAGGGCATTTTGGGCAAGGGAAGGTTTGGCTGAAGAGACAAACCTTTGGTTGGCAACACCCAGCAATGACAAGGAACTGGCGCTTTGTCTCGAAACGCAAAGAGCGCTTGAGCTGGCTGGAGCAAACATTGTCTGTGCTCTTGCGCCACCGCCCTCCATGCGTATGTCAGACATTGAGACCGCCGTCAGTTCCTCAGGTCTCAATCTGTCAAAACCTCCGCTTGGCGATTATAAACAGGCGCATCACGAAGGCTGGGCCGCTTCGGCCAATGTGCTCCTGTTTGACTTTGGCGAAGATGGAGAGCGCGCTGCGATCCGTAGTGACGCGATCTATTTGGGCGGTGCGTTTGGCAATGGCCGATCAGAAGGTTTGAGCCCGGTACCCGCCATTCAACATCGTCTGGCCATTGCCTCGGGTGAGCGCGTTCAGCGCCATGTTGGCTTCTTCAGTCAGCTGCACCGGGCTAACGCGGTTCGGCTGGTTTCCTCTGGCAGTGATCTGGCAGGCTTTCTTTCGATTGTGCTTGCGGACAAAGATGCCCACAGGCGCATGACCGATGCGGCGCTTCGGACGCTCTGGTCCATGCAGGGCGCAACGGACTCGACCTACATGGCGCTCGACCGATATTTGCGCCCGCTCATATACAAGGCCAGTATCGACAGCATTCCCCCGTCTGTTCATGCTGCCGAATAGCGCACGCCCTCAGCTTTGGTTTTACCAATCGGTCCGCTTGTCGTAGCTCTGCATCATGGCTGAAACACCTCCATTCTGGTACGCGCCGGCCAATTGGCAGGCTTGGTTGCTGGCTCCTATTGCAAGGATCTATGGGGCTGTGGCTGCGCGCCGAATGTCGGCTGATGCAGGCCATGCAGCCGCTTTGCCGGTTCTGTGTGTCGGCAACCTCGTTGCCGGCGGTGCCGGCAAGACGCCGACCTGCATCGCCCTGGTGGCTGCCGCGAAGGCGGCGCAGCGGGATCCCGTGATCCTGACCCGAGGCTATGGCGGTGCGCTCTCCGGCCCGGTACTGGTCGATCTCGACAAGCACAACGCCCATGATGTGGGTGATGAAGCGCTGCTTCTGGCGCGCCACGCCCCCACGATGGTGGCGCGGGATCGCGCGGCTGGCGCCAAGGCCATTGAAGCCATGCTGGCCGAAGACATGCATGCCGGGCTCATCATCATGGATGATGGCCTTCAAAATCCTGTGCTCATGAAAGACTTCCATCTGGTCGTGATCGATGGACGCCGCGGCATCGGTAACGGCTTTGTTCATCCCGCCGGACCGCTAAGGGCACCTGTGAGGTTTCAGATGTCACTGGCAGATGCGGTGCTTGTGATTGGCGAGGGAGACGCCGGTGCCGATGTCCTGCGCATGGCGGCGCGCCGCGCGTGCCCCACTCAGGTTGCCAGCCTTTCACCCGTTTCCAATCTGAAACTGAAGGGGGTTTCTGTGCTCGCCTGGGCAGGCATTGGTGATCCTGAGAAGTTCTTCCACACCCTGCAGGCCATGGGCGTGAACGTGCAGATGACGCGATCCTTTGACGACCACCATTTCGTCAGCGCCGAGGAGGCGAGGGACCTGCTGGACGACGCCTCGCGCAACAAGCTGTCACTGGTGACCACCGAAAAGGATATGGTCCGCATCGCCGCCAGCCATAACGAGGATGTCGAAGCTCTCGCGGAGCACTCCACCCCGGTGCCGGTGGAACTGCTCCCTGAAAACCCCACGGCCTTTGCGGGCCTCATCGAGCAAACACTCAGAGCATTCGCGAGACGCAAAACCGGCGCTTGAGCGCAGGTGCCGGTGGTTCAGCGCACCGTGCCAGCGCGTCGTTCGGCTTCCACAGAGGCGTGCACGTCAGCATACGCTTCCTGCCGCGACACACTCCAGTAGCGCAGTTCATCAAGCTGAATATGGCGGCCGGTGATTGCGCAGATGACGTGAGAGCCGGGCACAAGCACGTGAAACTCGCCATCATCATAGCGCAAATGGGCCTGTCCGCCCACATTTTCGTGCCGCGTCAGCATGACATTCTCCTAACGACCGAACAGCCGCTCAATATCCTTGAGGCTTAACTCAATATAGGTCGGCCTGCCATGGTTGCACTGGCTGGAATTTGGAGTGGCTTCCATTTCGCGCAGAAGTGCGTTCATTTCATCGGGCTTCAGTCTGCGCCCGGACCGGACCGAGCCATGACACGCCATGGTGGCCGCGACATGGTTGAGCCTGCCCGCCAGCGTGTCGCTCGTGCCCCAACTGGCCAGTTCATCAGCGAGATCTGAGAGCAGGGCGTTGGTGTCCACTTCGCCCAGAAGCGCGGGTGTGGCCCGCACCAGCATGGCGTTTGGCCCGAACTTCTCGATCTCGAGGCCGAGACCGCCAAGCTGTTCAGCGGCATCTGTCAGCCGGTCGCACGCCGCCGGATCGAGATCCACTACGTCGGGAATGAGCAGCATCTGGCTCGTTGCGCCACGCTGCTCAAATGCCGCCTTGAGCTGCTCGTACACGATCCGCTCATGAGCGGCATGCTGATCGATGATGACAAGGCCGGTGTCGGTCTGCGAGACGATGTAGTTTTCGTGCAGCTGGGCCCTCGCCACCCCGAGCGGGTGGCTTGAGGAGTTTGTCTCCTGAGGTGAATGCTGTGCGCTCTCACCAGCGTCGTAGCTTGCCTGGGCGCTTGGCTCTGCAAAACCCTGCAATGTCTTGGGCATAGCATGAGGCGCGAATGGTGACTGTTGCCAATCATGATTTGCGGTTGGCGGCGTTCTATAGATGGATCCGAACCGGCCAGGCTCAACTGTGTCGTTGGCGGCCGGGCCGGCGGGTGCCGTTCGCGCTTCGAACGCGTCCAGCATGGCGTCAGCGGCTGATCTGGCGCTCTGCAACCCGTCTTCTGCAAAAGCTTGCCGAAGGCTTCCCACAATCAATCCTCGCACCAATGCCGGATCGCGAAACCGCACATCGGATTTTGCCGGATGCACGTTCACGTCCACCTGCTGAGGGTCAATGTCGATGTTCAGCACGGCTATGGGATGCCTGTGTTTCGCCAGCAGATCAGAGTAGGCACCGCGCAGCGCGCCGAGCAGTTGCCTATCCTTCACGGGGCGTCCGTTGACATAGAAAAACTGTTGCAGCGCGTTGCCGCGATTGTGCGTAGGTAGGCCTGCAAGGCCTGTTAGCCTGACGCCCTCGCGCACGGCATCCACTTCCAGCGCGTTGGCCGGAAACGCGTCTCCCAATATCTGGCTTATCCTCTGCCTTCTGGCCTTTCCTTCATCTCCGGAGCAGGCCTGATATCGCTGGATTGCCCGGTCCGCTCCTTCGAGGCTGAAACTGATGGAGGGGAATGCCATTGCAATCCGGCGCACGACATCGGTGATGGCTGCGCTTTCGGCTCGGTCCGATTTCAGGAATTTCAGGCGCGCGGGTGTTGAGGCAAAGAGGTTGGCGACTTCCACAACCGTGCCTTTGCCCAGCGCCGACGGCGCTGGTCCGTCCATATGGCCACCGTCCACCACGATACGATAAGCATTGGGACTGCCGGACTGGCGCGAGGTGATCGTGAGCTTGGCCACCGAGCCGATGGATGGAAGAGCTTCGCCACGAAAGCCGAGTGTTCTGATGTCAAGGAGATCATCGGTCAGCTTTGACGTGCAGTGTCGCTCAACCGCGAGCTGCAGGTCCTCCGGTGACATGCCGCTGCCATTGTCGGTTACCCGAATGAGCGATTTGCCCCCAGCCGCCATCGTCACCGATATGCGGGTCGCCCCGGCATCAATGGCGTTTTCGACCAGTTCTTTGACAACCGATGCCGGCCGCTCAACCACTTCGCCCGCCGCGATGCGGTTGACCACGGTTTCATCAAGGCGCCGGATGCGCGGCGCGGCGCTCTCCGAGTGCTTCTGCGAACTGTCGGCCGTCTGTGGCATTGAAATGCGCTCCGGTGTCGTGCTACCCATAGTGCCTGTTGAGCGCGCAGCACGATAGGCTGAGTGGTGAACCCTCCACAGGCCATGCGGGTCCCGACCCTATGTACCGACTCCGGTGTACTGGTCCTAACCTCGGAAGGATTTGGCCAGAAGATAGAGCTCCGGCGAGCCATCCCTGCTGGCTGGCGGCTTGACGTGGTGGACGGATGTGAAGTGCTTCTTCAGCATATCGAGCAGCGACTTCTCAGTCCCGCCCTGGAAGGTCTTGCAAAGAAAGTGCCCCCCGGGCTTGAGAACTTCCACCGCAAAGGCCGCTGCCTCCTCACACAGATGCATGGTCCGAATCTGGTCGGTGCGTCGGTGGCCAGTCGTGGGGGCTGCCATGTCCGACAGGACGAGGTCCGGTGCCTGCCCACCGAGCGCATCCATCAGCGCAGCCGGCGCTTCGTTATCCAGAAAGTCCATCTCCAGAAGAGTCACCGCCTCGATGGGATCGATGGGTAGAAAATCGATTCCGACGACCCGAACATCTTCGTTGGTCGAGCCGACGATCTGCGCCGCAACCTGACACCAGCCCCCGGGGGCCGCGCCCAGATCAAGGACCCTCATCCCGCGCCCCAGAAGCTTGTAGCGCTCATTCATCTCGATGAGCTTGTAGGCCGCCCGGCTACGCCAGCCCTCGGCCTTTGCGCGTTGCACGTAAGGGTCGTTCAACTGTCGCTGGAGCCAAAGGGTCGAGCTCAGCTTGCGGCCGCGGGCGGTCTTCACTTTGGTGTGCATATTGCGCTGCCCGGTGGAACGCCCGCTTGCCCCACGGGTGGATTTAGCTCCACCTCCGCTCCGAGAGCCTGCACCACCAGCGCCTGATCCTCGGCCACTGCCTGATTTTCGGCTCATGGTCTTCGTCCTGATTTGCGTTTCTGGGTCTGCAGGCCCAACCAGGCGCTGTCCTCATGCATCATTTCCATCAACAGGCCTTCCCGGAGCCCTCGGTCCGCGACCCGCAGTCGGCGCGAAGGCCATTGCAGCCGGATGGCATCCAGGATTGCGCAACCGGCGAGAACCAGGTCCGCCCTGTCCTTGCCGATGCAGGGGCTGGCCTTGCGCTGTTCGAGATCCATGGACAAAAGCTCGTCCACCATCGCGGTCATTTGCCGGTTTGCCATCCACGTGCCATCGACGCGCCGTCGATCATACTGCTCGAGTTTGAGATGTATGCCCGCCAGAGTGGTCACCGTGCCTGAGGTACCGAGCAGGTGAAAGTGCTCTGAATTGTGGAGCTCTGCCAGCGCATCCCTGCCATCGAACTCAGCGATCATTTTCGAGACCCAGTCCACCATCGCATCGTAGACATCCCGCGTGACGTCAGCTCCGCCAAATCGGTCTGCGAGTGTTACGACCCCAACCGGAAGGCTGGTCCAGACCTGAATATGATCGCTTGGCTTCTGAGATTTCCGCTTGTGGAGGTCAAGAAGTGCGATCTCCGTCGATCCGCCACCAATGTCGAACAGGACAGCCCCCTTTGCCCGCGGGTCGATCAGGGATCCGCAGCCCGCCACCGCCAGCCTTGCCTCGGTTTCGCGATCAACGATCTCCAATTCAAGCCCGGCCTCTTCACGGACCCGGGTCAGGAAAGCCGAGCCGTTCTCGGCTCGGCGGCAGGCTTCTGTTGCTATGAGTCGCGCTTTTCGAATGCGGCCTGCACCCAGTCGCTGGCTGCAAATCTTCAGTGCTTCGACCGCCCGGTCCATGGCGTCCTGTCGAAGCCGCCCGCTGTGTTCCAATCCGTCTCCAAGTCGGACAATGCGGGAAAAGGACCCGATGACGCGGAAATGGTCCGGCGCTGAAGGCACGGCCATCAACAGACGGCAATTGTTTGTGCCGAGATCCAGAGCCGCATAGGCATCTGCCGAGCGCGGTCGCTGATCATAAGAACGATGCGGACGCCGCCGCTTCTTTGGCCTTGCGGCGGCGTCCGTCTGGTTGGTGGCTGCTTCGGGCTTTTGCGCAACCAGAGCTGCTTTTCGACCAGGCCGACGGGTTCGCCGTCGCTTGCGTGACTTTTGTCCCGGGTTGGAGGTGGCGGGTTTGGAGGATGCAGGTGCCGCCGTTTTGGCCGCCGTTTTTTCCGGGTCATGGCTGTTCGTTTGAGGAACCGAATGGCTTCCATGGACAGCCGCAGAGGCAAGTTGAGTTGCTTCTTGAGGTGTTGCCGGAGATGCTGTTGGGGATGCTACGATAGATGTTTTCGAGGCTGACTTTCGTCTGCCTCGACGTCTTGAGCGCCGTCGCTTGGTTTTCTGGGTTGGCCCGTCGCTTTTCTGTGCGCCGGTCTGTTGCATATGGGCCCGGACGGGCTCCTTCCCTCCAGTGCCGCCGCCATTCAAGGCGGAATCATCATGGCGATCCACCATGTTTTGTCCTGTCCGGCCGCGCGCAGCTGCCGGAAACGGGCGCGCTGCGGCCTATGCATGTGTCGTTGCCCAAACCATAGAACGCTCCACCGCCGTACGACAACAGACAAATGCCCTGACCTTGGAGATGACCTTGGAGGCGCCGTGAGCTTGGAGGCCTGTGCGCGGATCCGCCATCAGCGCTTGACCGTGTCTCTGCTCTCGCCTATCTCCGCGCTCTCTTGGGGATTAGTTTAACGGTAGAACGGTGGACTCTGACTCCTCTAGTCCTGGTTCGAATCCAGGATCCCCAGCCAGCCA
>JBCBXA010000066.1:0-16109 GCA_039816825.1 Pseudomonadota bacterium
TGCGGAACTCGAGATCATGCTGGGCGAACACAAGGCGTCCAGCGTTGCTGTGCAGATTGCAGAGATCGATCTCGACAACCTGCCAGACATGCCTGAGGAATTTCTGGAATACGCCTAATTCCGAGCTTGCTGATATCACTCAACCCTTTGGCCAATAGCGCTTTTTTGGTGTAGTTTCACCTGCATCCGGTCGGCCAGCCATGCCGAGCGCAGAAGTTGGGTGGAGACGATATGCAAGGCTTGGACAAAGGACCTATTCTGGTAACCGGAGCCAGCGGCGGCATTGGCGGGGCAACAATTCGCCATCTGGTCGCTGCCGGCGCCGAAGTGATCGCCAGTGGCCGCAATCAAAGGCAGTTGGACACCCTGGCTGGCGAGACAGGCTGCCGCGTGCTGCCGTTCGATGTGACGTCAGAAGACAGTGTGCGCGACGCGCTTGATGGCCTTGATCTTTACGGTCTCGTAAACTGCGCCGGTTTTGGTGGCGAGATCGCCACGCCCATGGATACCGACATCGACATCTTCGACAAAGTCATCTCCATCAATGCGAGGGGTGCGCTGCTTGTGACCAAATACGCCTCGCGCTCGATGATCCGTCTGGGCAAGGGCGGGACTATTGTGAACGTTTCGAGCCAGGCCAGTCTGGTGGCGCTGAAGGGCCACATCTCCTACGGCTCGTCCAAAGCCGCCCTCGACAATATCACCCGGGTTTCGGCGCTGGAGCTCGGCCCGCACAATATCCGTGTTAACAGCGTCCACCCCACCGTCGTGATGACACCCATGTCCGCCTGGTATTGGGGCCGCCCGGAGATTGAGAAACCTTTCCTTGAAACCATGCCGCTCGGTCGCTGGGCCACAGAGGAAGAAATCGCAGGGCCCATCGCTTTCCTGCTCAGCGATATGGCTTCCATGATATCCGGTGCCGCATTGCCCATCGATGGCGGCTTCACCGCAGTTTGAGAGCACCCATGTCCACCGAAACGCAGACGTTAAACCGGGTTCTGACAGACTTCATCTCCCATGCAGACCTCGTGCTGTTCGACTTTGACGGAGTGGTGGTGCGCAGCGAGATCATCGCATTGCGGGTGTTGAGTGAAACACTGGCCGCGCACAACATCACTTTGAGTGTGTCTGAGGTGCGTGAGAGATTTCTGGGCGTGTCGTCGAAAACGGTCCTCAATGCGATGACGGAGGAACACGCCCACTTTGACGAGGCCAGCTTCGTCCCCGATTGGGAGGCCAGACTGAACGGGGAACTCGAGCAAAACCTCGCTGCCGTGTCGGGCATCACGGACGTGCTCCACCAACTGGCGGAAAGCAATCTGCCCTATTGCATAGCGTCCAGCAGCACCTTCAGCCGCCTTCACATGAGCTTACGGGTGACAGGTTTGACCGAGCGCTTTTCCAACATCTTCAGCGCGGAGCTGGTGGAGAACGGAAAGCCGGCGCCAGACCTGTTCCTGCTGGCAGCCTCCGAAATGGGCGTGTCGCCAGACAAATGTCTGGTGATTGAAGACTCACCCAAAGGCGTTCAAGGCGCGAAAGCGGCCGGAATGCGTGCCCTCGGCTTTGTCGGCGGAGGGCATTTGGAGGGCATTGAGGCGCAGCACACCAGCGCCCTGCTCGACGCCGGTGCGGACGCTGTGATCAACAGCTATTAGGGCCGCCTAGATCGTCCACCCGCCATCGATCTTGTACTCGCTGCCCGTCACGAACGCCGCTTCGTCAGACGCCAGATAGAGAGCGAGACCTGCAATCTCGTCTGCGGTTGCAATGCGGCCCATGGGCTGACGGGACAGGAACAAGGCGTGCGCCTTGTCATAACCACCCATCTCTTCACCCAGCTTGTTCATCCGATCATCCAGCGATGGCGACTGCACCGTGCCTGGACAGATAGCGTTGCACCGCACCTGTTTCGCCGCAAAGTCGGTGGCAATCGCCCGGGTCATGCCGTTGATGGCCGCTTTGCTGGCTCCGTACACATAGCGGTTGGGCGCGCCTTTGATGGAGGAAGCGCCCGACGACATGTTCACAATGGAGGCAGTCTTGCCCGTTGCTTCTGCCCTCCTCAGCATGGCGGGTAGGAAGTTGCGGATGGTCCGGTGCATACTCTTGACGTTGAGATCAAAGGAGAAATCCCAATCCTCATCGCTGCAATCCAGAATTGTGCCGTGGTGCACAAAGCCAGCAATATTGGCCAGCACGTCCACCTCGCCCACCTCAGCAGCGTAGGCCGCAACGGCGGAGCTGTCTGTCACATCGACTGATCGGGCGTCGGCAAAGGCCGGATTGGTCAGCTTGCTGGCATCAAGGTCGGACGCCCAAACGCTCGCCCCTTCAGCGGCAAACCGGTCGGCGACCGCTTTGCCAATGCCCTGCCCCGCTGCTGTGACAACAGCAATCTTTCCTTCCAGACGTCCCGTCATCTCCACCTCCTCAGCCCTGAACCACGGTCTGGGTCTGGCTGCCCAGCCCCTCAATAGACAGTGTCATATGGTCACCGGCTTTGAGGTAGCGCGGCGGCTTCATGCCCATGCCCACGCCCGGTGGGGTGCCGGTTGTGATGACGTCACCCGGCTGCAGCGACATGAACTGGCTAAGGTAAGAGATCACGTGCGCCACGCCATACACCATGGTGCTGGTGGACCCGTCCTGCATGGTTTCGCCATTCACCTGCAGTTGCATGTTGAGCTTCTGCGGATCAGGAACCTCGTCAGCCGTCACCAGCCACGGCCCTATTGGGCCAAATGTGTCTGCGGACTTGCCTTTGACCCACTGGCCGGCGCGTTTGATCTGAAAGTCACGCTCGGAGATATCGTTGACGACACAGTAGCCGGCGACATGGTCAAGTGCGTCCTTCTCTTCCACATACTTGCAATGCTTGCCGATGACGACGCCCAGTTCGACTTCCCAGTCGGTGGCCGTCGAGTTGCGCGGGATTTCGATGTCGTCGTCGGGCCCACAGATCGCACTGGTCGCCTTGAAGAATACAACCGGCTCCGGCGGAACATCCAGCCCGCTTTCAGCGGCATGGTCTGAGTAGTTAAGCCCGATGCAGATGAACTTGCCCACACTGCCAACGCAGGGCCCTACACGTTCCCCTTCCGGCGCAATCGGCAGGCTCGCTGGGTCAATCTTCTTCAATTCGGCCAAGCCGTGGGGCGTGAGTACGTCCCCCGCAATATCAGCCACAACGCCGCTCAGGTCGCGGACCTTGCCGTCACCGTCCAAGAGCCCGGGTTTTTCTGAACCTGCAGGTCCGTAGCGCATTAGTTTCATATCAGTCTCCTAATACAGTCAGGCGCGAGCGGTGAGCGCGCGTTCAAGTTCATCCCGCGATGGCGGCTGGCACCCTTGTCGGGTGCAGTTCAGCGCCGCAGCGGTGGTCGAAAAAGTGAGCATGGCCTCCAGATCACCGGCTTCGGCCTTGGCCAATTGATCCCGCGAGGCGAAACCATTCTCTGTCAGCCAGACCAGGGCCGTTCCCATGAGCGTGTCCCCTGCCCCGACAGTGTCAGCGACCTGCACAACAGGCGTCGGAACCTGGGCTCTTCCAGATGCAGTGTAGGCCATCGCGCCATCTTCGCCGAGTGTGACAATCACCAATTGAAGGCCGCGCTGAAGCATGGCTTCTGCAAAGTCATGTGGGGCTGTGTCGGGCGCCATGAACGCCATATCCTCGTCCGACAGTTTGAGAATGCTTGCCACGTTCAACATGCGAGCCAGACGGGCGTGCCACGCTGGCGCATCATCGATCAGACTTTCTCGCACATTTGGGTCGAGCGAGATCATCATCTGCTCACTCTGCTCGACGGCAAAATCTGCCAGCGCATCCGCAGCCGGGTTGCCAATCAATGAAACCGAACCAAAATCCAGAATTGAGTTGGCATCCGGCGTGAAATCGCCCAGCGAAGGCGCGAAGTTGCGGCTGGCCGTGCCCTCATCATGGAAGGCGTATCGCGGACCACCGGATGAGAAGTCGACGAAAGCCAAGGTCGTGATATGGTCCGACCGTTGCACAAGATCGGTTTTGACGCCTGCAGCATGCAGGTCTGCTAAAAGCTGATCGCCGAAGAACTCCGTCGAAACGGCGCCGCAGAACTGGCTGCTGCCACCGACGCGCGCCGCCGCCTTGGCAGCGTTGAACGGCGACCCGCCCGGTTTCGGCACCAGCGCCGTTCCGGCATCCGTTTCTTGGGGCACGAAGTCGATGAGCGCTTCGCCGCAGAAAATCACATCCGACATGGAGTGTTAGATCGCATTTTGAAGCGCCGCTGTCATGATGTCGTGGCTGGCTGCTGTCTCCTCTGGTGTGGCGCAGTAGAACGGCTGGGACATGCCTTCGCGGCCGTTCGCCAATTCATCAATAAAGGCCGCCCACATTTGCTGGAAACTGTCGGGGAAGCCAAATTCAAAGATGCCGCCGGTCACCGTGGGATAGGCACTGGCATAGCCAAGATCGAGATGGTTCCAGGCCTGAGGCTTGCCGGACTCATAATCCATCCAGCGAAGCAGCTTGGGCTGTTTGGTGGAGTAAGCGACCGACTTTTGTGTCCCATCAACCTGGATGTACCAGGTGTTCGTCTCCCCAGGCGCAATGCGTTTCATATGCATGGACAGAGGAAAGTCAGGGCCTGAAGCAGGGCTGACCATGGAATGTATGGAACCATTGTCCCAGGTTTCGCACGGCACGGTGCCACCTTTGCCATCGGGCCGCTCGGTCACAATGTTGGAGAGCTGCGCCGAGATACGCTGTGGAACCCAGCCTTGGCGCAGCGGGATGTGCATCACATGCAGGCCGAGATCTCCCATGCAGCCATATTCGCCGTTCACGGCGATCATGCGCTTCCAGTTGATCGGCTTGTTGGGGTCGAGGTCAGACGAGTGAAGAAAGCCGGCATCGACGCCAATAATGTCGCCCAGCTCACCATTCGCAATGGCCTTTGAAACCGCCAGCGCACCGGGGAAAAAGGGAAACTCTGACGAACACCGCACCAGCACGTTCGGATTGGCTGCAACCGCCTCCAGTATCTTTGCGTTCGCCGCTTTGTCGATACCGAACGGCTTCTCCCCGAGGAGATGTTTTCCGGCCGCAACGATGTCGATGTAGAGCTGCTCGTGCAGATTGTGCGGCACAGCGCAGTAGATTGCATCCACCTCATCGCTTGAAAGTAAATCCTGATAGTCGCCGGTGGAAAGCCTGACGCTGTCTAGATTGGTTTCAAACCAGGATCGGACATCCGGATTGATGTCACAGATGGCCGTGATAACGGGCTTGGCCGACATGGATGTGAGGTGCAGCCAGCGGGCGACGGCGCTGGCAAACTCCTTGCCCATGAGCCCGCCACCAATGATCCCAAAGCGGATTGGTTTGCCTGTCACCGCATCAACCCTTCAGATGCTCAAGGGCAGCCGCCGGGCTGGCGCCATCATGCACGATGGCCATTAGCGCCCGTGTGATGGCTGCGGGCTTCTCATGCTGGATGACGTTTCGCCCGTAGACGATACCCTGCACTCCCTGCTCCATCAGGTCGAAGGTTCGCTGGAGGATCTCCGCCTCCGGTGCTTTGCCGCCACCGCGCACCAGAATGGGAGTGCCACTCGCCGCTTCCACTACATTGTGATAGTCGGCCACGTCGTCCGTCGGATCAGCCTTGATCACGTCGGCACCGAGCTCAACCGCTTGGCGGACAAGAGTTTTGATCTTTGCAAGATCGCCATCCACCATGTAGCCACCGGCTTCCGCATTGTCCCGCATGACCAAGGGTTCCACCATCAGCGGCATGGCGTACTGATCAGCTGCGGCCTTGAGCTTGGTGACGTTGGCGACACACTGCCCATGGACGTCAGGCCGCCCAGGCAGCTGAAATAGGTTCACGCAGAGACAGGCGGCATCGAGCTGAACGGCCTGCTCCACAGCATCCTCGATCAACATGCTAAACAGATGGTCCGGCAGTTCCTTGCCGTAGACATTGGCAACATCCGTCCGCAGCACCAGCGAGGGCTTCTCTTTACCCGGCATGGCCTGGAGGATACGGGCCATGCCGGGCGACAGCTGCACCGCGTCCGGTGCAGCGTCAACGATGGTCGCCACGGCATCGTTCATATCTTCAATGCCCGATAGGAAACCCGGTTCGTTGAAGAACCCATGGTCGATGGCGACGTCAAAGCACTTGCCGTCTGAGGCAAGAAAGCGGTTGAGGCGGTATTTGATCATTGGGCGAGGAACTCCTTCAGGCCGCTGGTTCGGCAGCGAGGTCAGCTAAGAGGGTTTGAAAGGCAGCCTTCTGGCTGTTGAGCAGGTCGAGCACCGGCGCAGCAGCGGCTTCATCCGCGCCCTGCCCCAGCCAAAGCGCCTGCATGGAAGCGAATTCGCGAACATGCCCTCGCCAAAGTTGGTGGGCCGCCAGTGCAGCGATGGCGTAACGAGAAGACTCGACGCCCTGGTCCAGGCAAACGCGCACGGTGCCTATGAGCCGGTCATCCCAACCCAGTTTGCGCTCAATATCGCGGCCGATCCGCTCGCATGTGTCGCGCAAAAACGGGTTCCCGATCCGTCCGATGAGATCGTCGACATAGGCTCGGTAGCCATCAATTGTGAAAAGCCAGTCCTGCCCTTGGTGCTTGGCACGCAGCGCGGCGCCGGACTCATTCAGGAACGCATCTCGCGCCATCGGTGCGATCCGCTGATCCTGCAGCACGTCTGCCATCCATTGATGGCCGGCCAATGTGCCAAGGTAAGCAAGCAAAGCATGGGTGGCATTGTGGCCGTGTAGCTTTGCATCTTCGAAGGGATGTAGATCATCCTTCTCTTCAAAGACATCTATGCCACGCCCGCTTGTCCTCTCAGGGTCTACCTCGGAAATCTGAATGCGGTTGAACGCCTCAACCAGAAAGGCCCGACCGCTGCCCGGCGTCATTTCAGCAACGCCGAGTGGTTCGAGTTCATCGGGATCGGACACGATGCGAGACATTTTGCCAATGACGGTATCGACTGTCTGGAAATGGCTCGACACGTCAACGTCAGGGTCGATCTTCAGCGCAGCATCGACAATCGCGTGCTCGAGAAGCCGGGCGGCCTCGTGATGGTTTTCCGCGGCGTAGATCAGCGCTTTGGGCCCATGGCCTCCTGCCTTGCGTAACACCGCTCCTGCCAGAAGCTGGTCTAGCCCATATGGGCCCTGGTCCCGATAGTCAGCGACGCTCGAAACAGCGACAGCGATCTCCGTAGCATCGGTCAGCGCTTCAATGAGAGCATCGCGATCGTTGGGGCCCAACAGAAGGGCACGGACGCCGTTTATGGTCTCGGAGACGATACGATCCGTTTGAGCGACATTGATTTGGAAACGGCCATCACGATTGACAGCTTCAACCAGATCGGCTCGCCGTGCGGCGATGGTGATGCTTTCAAAGGCACCTGAACGGCTGGCCTCTCGGACGAATAGTCCTGCCTGAATGGCTCCAAACCCTATGCCGACAAACCGCCCCATCGGCTAGCGACCGCACACATAGTCAATATGGCGGGCCATGTCAGCTGCGTCGGCTGCGTTGAGAGCTCCCAGACGAATGTCACACCGCCAACTGTCACCCCCGGCAAGTTCGACATACTGCCCCTTGGCCTTCTCCGCTGAATAGCCCTCAACCTCCGAGGTCGATGGGAAAGCCATACCCAGCCCCTGCTGATCCGCCGTACGGCAGATCCAGCGCGTGGCCATCGGCGTCTGGTCGGGCCGAAACCGGATGTAGTCCGCGTGCCCGTCCGGGTGCCGTTGCATGGCATGGGCAAAGCCATTGTCATCAGCCTGCATGTCGAGCGTGAAAACGACCTCAGGATCGAACGTCATATCCGGGCGTAGCACATGAGACTCTGTCGGATCATCAGCCAGTTGTTCCAGAAGCTCACGATAACCCTCTGGCGGCGAGATATGCGCTGGGATGGACCTTCGGACCCGCACGTGATTGGCGTCATAGGTGGCGGAATAAACAAGCTGGCCATCATCCACCGGGCGGAAATTGGCGTGGCCGAGATACATTAGATCCATCGGCGTATGCTTGTGGTTCTGAACCTCGATCGAAACGTCAATCAGCGTGTCTGACGGACCGAGCGAAACGCTCGCGTGGGCGGTATAGTTGTGGGCGAAAGCCTTGGTGTAAGTGAACTGGCCAAGCACGCGCACTCCGCCATCCTCAGAAAACTCCAGAACCGCATCGGCAAAGGGCGCGTTGGGGATTTCACCATGCAGGACATGGTCGTCGCCTTCCCCTGGCGCGCCGATGGCCGTCATGCCGCAATGAATGAAGAAAGCGCCGTAGGTCTCGAGATAGTTACGCGTTGGGATGGGCTGGTGGAACATAGAGCCCATGGTGAGGTTGCGCCCATCGAAGGTTGCGGACCAGATCTGCTGTCCCTGATAGGGCAAAATCACGATCTCGCCGCGCTCATTGGTGACACGCAGGGCTGCGACTCCGGACGGGAAACGGAAGGCAGTGACCCGCATCCCCGCAGTTTCGGCAACAAGGCGTTCCGTATCTGAAAACCAGTCCGGATGAAGATAAAGCCGAGCCGTCATGATGCTTGAGCCGTTGTAGAAGCCACACTTGTGAGCAGTTCCTGCGCAGGGGGAATGCCGCCCGTGGCTGTCATATTGGACAGAGACGCCGCAGCGGCCTTGTGGCCGAGATCGAGGCACATATCCGGAGCCCAGCTCTGGTGCACTCCGTAAATGACACCAGCGCAGAACGCGTCACCAGCGCCTACGGGACTCACGATCTTGTCTGCAGAGACGGCTTCGCTCTCCCGGTTGAAGACTTGCCCACTTCGATCAACCCAAACGGCATGCTCGGCAGTATGGATGATGGCGGCCCGCTGTACACCTTTGGACAGAAGCGCCTGACCGGCCGTTTCCAAAGACGCTGGATCAGCGACTTCGTAGCCAACCACTCGGCCGGCCTCGACTTCATTGATAATCAGATAGTCCATGTAGGGAAGCGCTGCGGCGACGATGGCGGCGAAGTCATCATGAGCCGCAGAAACCAGATCCACACAGGTTATCATACCGGCCTTCTGGGCGCTTTGAAGCAGATCTGCAGCCATCGTGGTTCCATCACCACGCAACGCGTCAAAGCTTCCAAGGAGCATGAGATAGCCAAAGTAGAAGAGCGGTTGCTTGCCGCCGTGCTGTCTCAACACCTCAAGGTGCACATGCTCCAGATGAAATATGTCGTTGGCCCCGCCCTGATAGAAGAAGGTGCGTGAGTCGCCAGGCAAGTTCATGACATGGGTGTGAGCCGTGGGCGCGCTGGCGTCGCGCGAGAGATGCTCCGCACTCAATCCTCTTTGTTTGCAGGACCGCTCGACAAAATCGCCATACTCGTCGCTGCCAATGCGACCGACGGGAAGCACATCAAGACGTTCATCCAACGCCTTTAGCGCAAAGGCCACATTGGCGGCACCACCGCCCACGCCCTGGGTCGCATGTTTGATGCGGGCGAGATCACTCTTCTGGGGCCAGTGCTCAATGGTGTGAACGATATCCACGATCCAGTTGCCGGCACAGATAATCGGTCGCCCCTCGCTTTCCGCTGTCGGAGCCATCAGTTGATCTCGTTCCAAAGCGGCAGGATCGCGGGTTCATCTTCCTCAACTTCCGAGAAGCGGCCCAGAGGTTCGAGGAAATAATTGTCGGTGCGGTCGTCATTGACCTGGCTGACCTCGCCCACAAAAACTTTGCCCCGACCCGCTTCACCATAGAAGCGATGGTAGAGCCTGCGGGGTATCGTGACGCTTTCACCGGGCATCAAGCGCAGCGGTTCGTCGGGCTGAAGCTCAACCTTTCTGCCATCCACGAGAATATGGATCGCGCCGGTATCACCATCTTCATGGCGGAACTCGACGATCAGGTTGCCGCCACCGCGATTGATGATGTCTTCCATCTTGGCGTGGTGGCTGTGGAAAGGGGTTTCCTGCCCCTCATCCACAAACAGCAGCTTCTCTGCATAGGGCGCGGACGATGGGTCAGACTGAATGCCGTTGCGGACGCAGAACAGCGTCAGCCCCCTTTTTCCGAAGTCACCCGACCCAAAATCTGTCACGTCCCAGCCCATCTGATGAGCTCTGAGATGGGCAGACGTCTCCGCATGGCTCCTGTGATCGTCAACGGTCCAGTTCGCCCATGGCGGCAGCGCACAACGGTAGGTAACCAGCATGTCCCTGGCTTCCCGCAGCGCTTGATTGATCTCGGACCGCTTCATCGCCGCTTGGTCTCCTAAGCGGTTTCTGGGCGTATGCGCACCCCACTGGATTCATCGAATACGCAGACGCGTGCCGGATCGACGGTGAGGTGAATCTCGGCGCCCATAGGAATGCTGTAGTCTTTGGCTGCGCGCACAATGGCGTGGCCATCATCCATCTCACAGGTGACGATGGTCTCATGCCCGGTCATTTCGCATGAGAACACGATCCCCGAGAAATGCCCTTTATCCGGGCCGGCGATGCTGGTTTCTTCGGCGCGGAAACCAACCGACACATTGTCATGGTCCGCATAGCCTGCAAGCGAGACCTGACCGTACGCACTGGTGAAGGTGCCGCCGGAGAGCGACCCCTTGATGAAGTTCATGGGCGGAGAGCCCATGAAGCCCGCAACAAATTTGTTGGCCGGATTGTCATAGACCTCAGTCGGCGTCCCAAGCTGCTGCAGCACGCCATCGCGCATGATGGCCACGCGGTGGGCCAGCGTCATGGCTTCGATCTGGTCGTGGGTCACATAGACCGTCGTCACACCGAGCGTTTGCTGCATGTGCTTCAGCTCGGCGCGCATGAAGCTGCGCAGCTTGGCATCCAGGTTGGAAAGCGGCTCATCCATAAGGAAGATGGCAGGGCGGCGGACGATGGCACGCGCTAGAGCAACCCGCTGGCGCTGACCACCGGACAGCTCCTTGGGATAGCGGTGGAGATAGTCCTCCATTTGCACCTGCGACGCCGCATCCTTGACGGCCGCATCCCGCTCCGCGGGCGACGCACCGGCTACCTTCAAGGGGAAACCGATATTTTCGGCCACGGTCTTGTGCGGGTAGAGGGCGTAGGATTGGAACACCATGGCGATGTCACGGTACTTGGGCAGCACATGGGTGACGTCATTGTCGCCAATCACCATCGCGCCGGATGTGATGTCCTCCAGCCCGGCGATCATGCGCAGTGCCGTCGACTTCCCGCATCCTGATGGCCCAAGAAGAACCAGAAACTCACCAGGCTCGATCTCTAGACTGAGATCCTTCACCGCGTGGAACGGGCCATAGTGCTTGTTGAGCCCCTGTAGCTTCAACGAGCGAGCTGTCTCACTGACAAGGCGCTGCTCAGCAGGCGCACTTTGGGTGGCACTGATATTGGATTGCACGTTCATCCCTTCACTGCCCCCAGCAGAATACCTTTGGATATGAATTTTTGCAGAACCGCGGCCATGGCGATCACCGGGATGATCATCACAATGATCACCGCAGACATGGTCCACCACAGAATGCCACGCTCACCGGCGTTCATGGCCGAAACCAGGATCGGCATGGTCTGGGCTTCCGTGGTGGAGAGGAAAAGCGCCAGCAGATACTCGTTCCAGCACAGAATGATCACCAGTAGCGTCACCGCCGCAAGCCCAGCGCGAGAGAGCGGCAGCACGATCTCGCGGAAGGTCATGATGCGGGTAGCGCCGTCCAGCTGAGCACTCTCTTCGAGGTCCTTGGGAATGGAGTCGAAGAAATCGTACATCAGCCAGACGACGATAGGCAGATTGATCACCGCATAGGTGAGGATGATCGCGATGTGCGTGTCCAGCAGGCCCACCGACTGGAACATCATGTAAACCGGAATAACCACGACCACCGGCGGCAGGATACGTTGTGAGATCATCCAGAACAGGATGTCGCCATTGCCGAGATGGATCTTGTATCTTCGCCCGATGGCCCGAGCTAGGAAGAAGAACAGAGCCGCGCCGACCGCTGCTGACACCCGCCAGTCAAATCCCAGGGCGAAAGCGGTGTAGATGACGCCCGCCGCGATGGCGACAAAGATGAGGATAGTGACGAGGTTAGGCCGGTATGTGATGCGCGCCAACGCATAGGCCGCCATTGACCCGATCAAAACGCAAAGAGCTGTGGCGCAGACGGCGATGACCATGGAGTTGAGGTAGGCGCGGATTGTGTCCTGCCAGTCCAGCACGAAGAGATCACGCCAGGCCTGCAAGGTTGGTTGATAGTCCACAAAGGGAATGAAGAACGGGCCATTGTTCACATCGGCCGCCGATTTGAACGACGTGATGAGCAGCCAGTAAATCGGGAACAGGACAAACAACGTCCAGATCGCCAGCAGGCTGTAAACGATGATCTTGGTGCCGGGCGCCATAGCGCCAATGGCAGGTGGCTCGAACCATTTCGCGAGGGCGCCACGGTCTTCAATGCGAGGTGCACGGTAAGCCATAACTATCCTCTCACCCGGTTCAGAACGACAAGGTTGAAGAAAGACACGCAGCAGACCACCGTCACAAACAACAGCAGGTAAGCGATCGCTGCCGACTGCCCGAGATCGAGAGCACGCCACGCATAAAATGAGTGGAGAGACATGGATTCAGTCGCGATCCCGGGCCCGCCGCTGGTCATGATGTTGGGCAAGTCGACGATCTTGAAGGCTTCGATCACCCGCACAAGCATGACGGTAGCCGCCACGGGCATCACCTGGGGCCAAGTGATCTCACGGAAAATCTGCCACGAACTCGCCCCGTCGACCTGCGCCGCCTCAACATAATCCTTTGGCACGTTCTCGAACGCCGCCAGCAAGATGATGAAGATGAAGGGGATCCACTGCCAACTGTCGCCGATGATGACAAAGGTGCGGGCTGCCCATGCGTCTGTCGCCCATGAGAAGTTGCCCAACCCGGCCCATTGCCAGATCTCGGCAAACGGCCCTTTGCTGGTGTCCGCCATCATGCGGAAGATGTAGCCCACGCCGATGGGCGTGATCATCAGTGGGATAAAGAAGGTAACGCGGAAGAAGTTCTTGCCGCGGATGGGCTGCGAGCAGAGGAATGCGAGCCCCAGGCCAATCAGAAACTGAACACCGCAACCGACAAACACGTAGAATAGGGTCACACCCAGAGTGCCGAACTGATTGCCGCTGAGGAGCGTCGCGGCAAACATCCAGGCGATGCAGATGCTCATAAGCGCCGGAAACAAACGACCTATAAAGCCGATCACTGTGAAGGAGCGGCGGACATAGCCAGCCATGGCCCAGATCACCCAAGCGGTGACGGCGAGCCCGAATGCCCAGCCCAGGAGCGAAATGCTGGTGAAGGTGCCCAGGAAGTGAAACTGCTCGGACCCAAAAATCTGCTTGGTAAAGTTGTCCCAGCCTACGAAGCGTGACTTGTAGCCACCTGCCCGGAAGCGCGTGCGCGAGAACGCGAGAAACAGCGATGCCACCAGGGGAAAAATCGAGAAAATAAGGATCAACACCACAGCGGGTGTGATGAAGAATTGGCGCGAATGCCTGTCCAGCCATTCGCTGAACCGCGCACCAAAAGACCGGTTGGCGCGGAACGCACCCGGAGCACGAGGCTCCGGGCGCGCTGTGTCCGCCAAATTATCAGCGAGACTCATCGTTGGCCTCAGTTGGTGATGCCAAGGGAGAGCTTGTAGATCTCGGCCTGCTCTTCGCGGCCAAAGTCTTCAGTGATCTCTTCCCAACCTTCTTCGATGTTGGCGAGCGCCTCATCGACCGTCACTTCACCAGCAAGATAGCGGGCCAGCTCACGGTCGAGCACGACACCGGTGTACTGCTGGGCACCAGGGATGCGGAAGTCCGACGCCATGTTGGGATGGTTCAGACTTTCCTTGATCGCGCCGAGATAGTTCTCAGCTGCTTCCTGGCTGAAGCCTGCTTCGACCCACAGGCTCGTATCGTCGAGCTGGGAGTTGCGGTACGGGTTGTAACCCGTCCAGCCCATGGTCACGTCGACATTGGATTGGGCTGCCTGGTTCATGTAGCTCATGAAGTCATAGGCGGCCTGCTTTACCTTGTCGTCAGACGCTTTGTTGATGGCTGCAGTCCAACCGCCAAAGGCAGCAAACGGAGCATAGTTGATGCCATCAGTTGCATTCGGGCAAAGGTCGGCATTGCACTGCTCGAGCTCACCGGTCTCGACATTCAGCGCTTCGCGGGAGCCCGGCATGATCACCGCACCCACCTTGTCGCGGATGGCACTGCCTTCCTCTATGGAAAGCGGACCAATGTCGCCCCAGTCAATCATCAGGCCACAACGACCGGATGTGACGAGACCACGCGTGTCACCAATGTCCTGGTTCAACTCGTCTGGCGGACCAAACTCGCCAGTCGCTTTGTAAAGCTCAAAGGCTTTCTTCCACGCAGCATTGTTGATCTTCGGCTTCATCGTCTCAGGATCGAAATAGAGACCTTCAGCTGTGCCCTTAGTCTGGACGCGGCTTGCAGCCATGGACTGCACGGCAAAGTAGGACTGTGCATTCCGCTTCTTGAAGATGCAGGAGCCATAGTCTGGCTCGCCATCGCCGTTCATGTCTGTGCCATGGATGGCTGCGGCGACTTCGAGATAATCTTCCCAGGTTTTTGGTGGTTCCAGACCAGCGTCTGCCAGCACGTCCGTGCGGTAGTAGAGCATCTGGAAATCGCCATCGAGGGTGATGAAGTAGGTTGAGCCAGAGACCTTCTGGTTGAAGTCGCGGAAGTATGGCGCAATGTCCGCCACGTCGATCTTGTCATCGTTCTCGATATAGGGATCGAGGTTCTCGACGAGATCAGCATCGACCAACTCAACGCCCCAACCGGAAGCGAACACGCCAACATCAACCGAGTTGGTGCCGGTGGACCAGTCGGTGATGAGCTTCTGGAAGATCTCCGCGAACGGCACCTCTGCCACGCGAACTTCCGCGCCGGTCATTTCCTTGAACTCTTCGCCACGCTCAACAATGCGTCCGGCAATCACAGGGCCAGGCCGCGTCAGGATGTTGATGGTGACGCCTTCATAGGCCATCTCCGCTGCGGCGATTTGTGGACCAGCCACAAGGCCCGCAGTCAGGGCAGTGCACGCAAGAGCGTGCTTTAGCTTCAGTACCATTTTACTTCCTCCCAAGTTTTGGTGCCGAATTATCGGTTTCGAACAGCTCAGGCTGCTCGATCACGAATTGGTCGAAGTGCTGCTGCACTGCATTCATGTGCGCGCGCATGGCAGCTGCCGCGCCCTGCGCATCATGGGCGGCCAGCGCATCGCGGATGGCCTCATGTTCGCTAACGGTTTTCCCGGCTCGGGTAGGCTCCGGCATCATCAGCCGCCGACAGCGACTCAGGAAAGCCTCAGCTCTGTCCAACACGCGCGCCGCCTCATCAATGGGCACGCGCGCATGGATGAGGTCGTGAAATTTCTGATCCCAGTCGTACAGACTGTCATAATCGCGGGCATCGAGTGCCACGCGCTGATAGCGCAGATTGAAATCGAGCTGCTCGATAAGGTCCGGTGTCACCCGGCCATCCATGGCGAGCATCAGTTCCACTTCGATGGCCCGGCGCACGAAAAAGCGCCCTGCGATCTGCTTCTTGTCGAGTTTGGAAACGAAGGACCCGTGCTGAGGGACAATACGGACGAGACCGTAGCTCTCCAGACGGTCCAGCGCGCTGGCGATCGGCTGACGTGATGCGCCGAACTCGTGCGCAAGCTCGGCCTTGTCGAGCACAGCGCCAGGCGGACGTTCTCCATTGATGATGGAAGCGCGCAGTCGCTCGTAGACATAGTCCACTTTCGACACGCGCTGCGTGTTCGTCCGCAATTCAGTTTCCTCCCTCAGCGCTCGTTTTGTATTGTAGAACGCTAGCATGTTAGCTAATGGTAAGACATTCGCGACGTCAAGCGCAAACCACCAAAGCGCTTGTGAAGACGGCAAAAGCTCGCGCGGTGAACCTTGGGAGGGGTCATGCGGCAAACGCAATTTGAGCGGCTGGAAGGCAAGCGCCTTTCACTGACCGAACTGGGTTTCGGCACCGCCATGACCGGCAATCTGTACGAGGCCGTGAGTGATGAAACCGCCCATGAGGCGCT
>JBCBXA010000067.1:0-16106 GCA_039816825.1 Pseudomonadota bacterium
GTTGAAAGCTTCGTCCTCAATGCCGGGGGCCTGCAGCTCGATGCGACACTCAACGGCGCACAACTGCCCAGCGAAGACCTGCAGTTCGAAATCTACTCCGACACTGTCGACGAGCGTGGCGAGCGAAGCTTGATCACTGACAAGATCCGGCCCGGACAAGTGGTTCGCCTGAATGCCGGAACTTACCACGTTGTGTCCTACTTCGGATCGATCAATGCCAAGGTGCGTGCTGACCTTCGAGTTCAACCCGGCAAGCTGACTCAAGCGGCCATGGAGCAACGGGGTGCGCGGGTGGATCTAAAGCTGGTATCGCGCGCCGGCGGCGAGCCCATCGCCAACACAAAATGGTCCATCCAAACCGAAAGCGGCGAGGAAGTGTTTTCGTCCAGCCAGGTGCAGCCGGAACTCATCTTGGCTGAAGGAAGCTACGTTGCAGTAGCGCAGAACGCCTCGACGATCAGCACGCTGCAGTTTCAGTTGCAGGCTGGTGACGAGCAGAAGCTGGAGCTTCTGCTCGAAGACGGCTAGGCGGAACGCCGCGCAAGCCGTCGAGCACGACGCTTAAGGCTTGCTTTGGAGCGAACGGCCCAAGGCTCGGTATGGCGTGGCCTCCGCGGTCGCCCTTCCGGTGCAACAATCGAAAACACCTGCGTCTGAAGAAAATTCAACAGGGATTTGCGGTCTGCGAAGTGCTCAATGCGATCTCTCGGGATCGGTTCGCCAATGCTGACGCGAATGGTTCTGCCCGACAGCTTGCGAAACTCGCGGATCAGCAGGGACGTGCGCAACGTCATCGAGATGCGGCTCGCCATGTGGAACATGCGTCCGTTCTGGCCATGAAAAAACAGCGGCAGAACCGTTGCGCCGGAACTCTGCACCAGTTTTGCAGTAAAGGTCTTCCAGGGAAGCTCAGTGGCCTTTCCAAAGCCACGTTCAGCCGTTGCAACGCCCCCACCCGGAAACACCACCAGAACGCCACCAGCTTGCAGGAAGGCCTCGGCATCACGCTTGGTTTTCATGTTTGCCTTAAGCGCATCCTTGGTCTCTTCAAAAGACACTGGAAGAGAATAGGCTCGAATCTCAGGGACTTTGAGCAGTTCGGTATTGATGAGGATCTTCATCGGCCGGCCCAATTGCTCGGCCAAAGCCATGATCGCAATGCCATCGCCGATGCCGAAGGGATGGTTGGCGATGATCACCAATGGACCATGATCCAGACCTGTGGGCGGCCATTGCGCACCATCAGCCTGCAGGCGAATGCCTGCCAGATGCAGCATATCAGCCATTGGGGTGTCCGACTTCTCCCAATGCTCATGCCGCCAGCGACCGTAGGAATCGGCGAAATCATCCCTCCCGGACGCCTGTTCAATGCGCCGGATGAGCCAGCGCTTGAAGCGGGGGTGGTCAGGGCTGGCATAGGTCAGCTCTGGAAAAGCAACGGGCTTCGATCTTCCGCCGAGCAGAAAGGAGCGACCGTTGCCGCCGATGCGAGCAGGCGAGATGGATTTGTCAGCCTTGATGTCCACTCCACCCCCCATTTAAAGACAGCCCAAGCTGTCTGCCCATTGCCTACGAAGCAGCCCGCTTCAAATCCGGCGCCACCGCCTCTGCTACCAGTGACGCCTTCGCTTCCGCCAAGCTCATCGGTGTCTGGTCTCGAGAACCAAGCCGACGGATGTTGACGCCACCTTCCTCTGCCTCGCGATTGCCCACGACCATAATGACCGGCACCTTCGCAAGCGAGATCTCACGCACCTTGTAGTTGATCTTCTCGTTCCGACCATCCACTTCGGCCCGCAATCCCACGGCCCGCAACTCGTCACACACCTTCTGCGCATACTCATTCGCATCAGTCGTGATAGACGCAACTACGATCTGGCGCGGTGCAATCCAGAGCGGCAATTTGCCTGCATAGTTCTCGATTATGACACCAATAAAACGCTCCAAAGAGCCAAGAATGGCACGGTGAAGCATCACCGGTGTCACCTTGTCTGACGAGGAATCGATGTAGAACGCGCCAAACCGGCCTGGCAGATTAAAGTCCACCTGGTTGGTGCCCATCTGCCATTCCCGGCCGATGGCATCACGCAATGTGTACTCGAACTTCGGACCGTAGAACGCACCCTCGCCCTCAGCGATGCCCGTGGTCACACGACCATTGGAAGAAGCCTCGATATCGTCGAGAACCTCCTTCATCACCTTCTCGGCTTTGTCCCAGAGCTCATCAGCGCCCACGCGCTTTTCAGGCCTGGTGGACAGCTTCACCAACACCTGATCGAAACCGAAATCCTCATACACCTGCATGATCAGATTGTGGATCGCGATGCTCTCCTCTTTGATCTGATCTTCAGTGCAGAAAACGTGGGCGTCGTCTTGAGTGAAGCCGCGCACGCGCAGCAGACCGTGCAAAGCGCCGGACGGCTCATAACGGTGCACCTTGCCAAATTCGGCATATTTAACAGGCAAGTCACGGTAAGACTTCAAGCCATGCTTAAAAATTTGTACGTGCCCGGGACAGTTCATGGGCTTCAGAGCGAAATGGCGACCATCCTCGGTCTCTGATGTGAACATGTTCTCATGGTATTTTTCCCAATGCCCCGAAGTCTCCCACAGGCTCTGGTCGAGCAGTTCCGGCGCGTTGACTTCCTCATAGCCAATCGCCTCCTGCATGCGGCGCATGTAGGCGATTAGGGATTTGTAGATGGACCAGCCGTCCGGATGCCAAAACACCGTACCCGGCGCGTCGTCCTGGAAGTGGAACAGGTCCATCTCGCGGCCAAGCTTGCGGTGGTCCCGCTTCTCCGCCTCTTCGAGCATGTGCAGATAGGCCTTCAGATCGTCATCCGAGGCCCATGCTGTCGCATAGATGCGCGTGAGCATCTCGCGGTCAGAATCGCCGCGCCAGTAAGCGCCAGCGACGCTCATCAGCTTGAACGCGTTGCCAATCTGCCCTGTTGAGACCATGTGCGGACCACGGCAGAGGTCGAACCATTCGCCCTGCTTGTAGATCTTGACGTCCTGGTCGGCAGGAATCGCGTCGATCAGTTCGACCTTGTAGGCCTCGCCCTTCCCCTCGAAGACGCGCCTGGCTTCGTCGCGAGACCACACTTCTTTTGAGAATTTCGCGTTGCGCTTGATGATCTCGCGCATCTTCTTGTCGATCTTGGGCAGGTCTTCGGGCGTGAATGGGCCCTCCTCCCGCGCGAAATCATAGTAGAAGCCGTTTTCAATGACCGGGCCAATGGTGACCTGCGTGCCGGGATAAAGCTCTTGCACGGCTTCGGCCATGACATGCGCCGCATCGTGGCGGATCAGCTCGAGCGCTCGAGAATCGGTTCGGTCGATAAATTCGACCGCGGCATCCGCAACCAGCGGATCAGCCAGATCAGCCAATTCCCCATCGAGCACGATGGCGACGGTTTTCTTGGCCAAAGACTTGGATATGCCGCCAACGATCTCGGCACCAGTGGTGCCAGATGCAAAATTGCGAACGGAATTGTCAGGGAAAGTAAGGGCGATTTCAGACATCGCAGAGCTCCAATGGTTCAGTCCCGCCTACGGGTGCGGGTGAAAACAATGGCGCGGGTTTGCGTCAGGACGGATCGAACGTCAACAGCAATCCTCGGAGCTGCCCTTTCCCCACTTCCCATAGCGCCATGGCACATACCATCTCGCACCCTCGGGCAGCTTTTCAGGCACTGGGTCAAAACCGTGGGAACCCCATGGTGAACATCGCCACCAGCGGCTTATGCCCATCCAGAAGCCCGGCCAAGGGCCGAAGCGGGAGATGGCCTCATCCGCATATTCCGAACAAGTCGGCAAATGACGGCAGGACCGGCCGACGAAGGCCGACAATGTGTGGCGGTAAATCCAGATCAGCGTCCTGAGCAGAATAGCAAAGGGCCACGCAATCAGCGACATGTCAGCCGGCTGCTTCAAGGGCGTGCGTCGCCCGGATTTGATCCATCGCATCAACCAGCGCATCGAGCGCGAGCATCGTCGACGCATGGCGCGCCTTGTGGTCCTTGACTGGCTCCAGATATTTCAACGCATCAAAACGACCACCGTTCACAACGGCATCCCCGACCAACATCTCAGCCAGCCCTGATCGCGCCTCGGCAATCTCGCTGTAGCTCGCACCAATCACCGCTTCTGCCACCATGGCGCAGGCCGCCTGGCCCAACGCACAGGCACGGACCGTTTGGGCATAGTCGGAGATGGTCTCACCGTCCGAGACTATGTCGATCGTCACCTTTGACCCGCACAGTTTGGACACGGCCGTCGCCGATGCATCGGGCTGATCGAGTTTGCCAACGCGAGAAATGTTGGCCGCATAGCCAAGAATCTTCCCGTTATAGAGATCATCGAGCACGATTTTCGCCTCAAAAGAACAAGTTTGCGGCCAGACATCTTTCTGACCCTCAACGCTTCCTATATAAGGTCAAGCCAGTCCACCCGCCAACACGCCAGATGCCGCAAGCATCTGACTTAGGCGGGCGGTGGTCACCGTGCGGAGGCAATTGTGCCGAAGCCCCGGAACCGCTGCGGCCACACCGCCCCGGTTCGAGAACCCTGCCCTGCCGCAGGGAAGCTTGAGGAGGGCAGTCATGTCCGAGATCGTCGATTCCAACACCGCGCAAGCGGTTGAAGCTCTACGCGCCACAAAGGAGAAGGCGGAAAGCCGCCCCACCCAGGCCGAAGTGGAAGCTGCCGTAAGCGTTCTGCTGCGCTGGACGGGGGACGACCCGAGCCGCGAGGGGCTGGTGGAAACTCCCAAACGCGTCGCGAAAGCCTGGAAAGAGATGTTTGGCGGCTACGAGCAGGACCCGGAAGACGTTCTGGGCCGCACCTTTGAGGAAGTCGGCGGCTACAAGGACATGGTTCTGGTGCGCGACATCCAGTTCCACAGCCATTGCGAGCACCATGCGGTGCCCATCATCGGCAAGGCCCATGTGGCCTACCTGCCGGACGGAAAAGTGCTCGGCCTGAGCAAGATCGCGCGCGTGGTCGATATTTTCGCGCACCGTTTGCAGACCCAGGAGAATCTCACAGCTCAGATCGCCCACTGCATCCAGGGCGCCCTGCGGCCACGCGGCGTCGCCGTTCTGCTGGAGTGCGAGCACATGTGCATGGCCATGCGCGGCATCCGCAAGATCGGCTCGACCACGATTACGACCACTTTTACCGGCGACTTTGAGACCAATGAGTCCGAACGTGACCGTTTCCTGAAAATGACAAGCGATGACCAACGATAGTCTGCCCTTCGAGAAACCGCCTGCAGACAAGAAAGAACTCGAAGAAAGCACCACCCTAACGCCGAAATTCGACGCCAACGGTCTGCTGCCTGTGGTCACCACAGATGCAAGGTCCGGCCAGGTGCTTATGGTTGGCTATATGAACGATCTGGCGCTGTCTCAAACGATCAAGACGAGCGAAGCACACTATTGGTCGCGGTCGCGCCAGGAGCTCTGGCACAAGGGTGCCACCAGCGGGAATGTGCAAAAAGTCGTGCAGATCCTCACCGACTGCGATCAGGACGCGATTGTGCTGCGTGTTGAGGTCACCGGTGCGGAGGCCACCTGCCACACAGGTCGAGTGTCCTGCTTCTACCGCGAAGTGCCACTGGCGGAAGAAAGCGCACGCCTGGTGGAGATCGACAGCGAACGCCACTTCGACCCCGACGAGGTCTACGGCTCCAAGTGATGGCGTCTTTCGCTTCGGTCGGCTGGATCGAAGGCGGAGAATGCAAACAGTCCAAAGACAAATCCACCAACATGGGCCTGCCAAGCGATGCCACCAGCCCCGTCTGGTGTGATCAACCCTGCCCCTGCGAACGCATTCACGAGAACGAAGCCGGCGATAAAGGTCAGCGTTGAGCGATCGGTGAACGTCTGCGCCAAGGAGAGCCTTGGGCCGAGGTGAACACTATCGGTCCGTCCGGGCGCGATATTGGCAAGAGCGAAGCGGGCCGCTGCGCCCATGAAACCCGACACCGCACCAGAGGCCCCAACCATGGGCAACGCCATGTAGGGATTGCCCAGAACGAAATAGAACAAAGCGCCCGCCGCACTCGCACCGGCAAACAGCGCCAGAAACCGCACCGTCCCCAGTCGCCTCAAAACCGGCGTGGCAAAGGCAACCATCCAGAAACAGTTGACCGCCAGATGTGTCCAGTCAGCATGCATCAACGCGTGTGTGAACGGCGTCAGCCATACGCCAAAATCTAACACCCCATCTGTTGATGGCAGAACGAAGCGAGCCGGGAAAAACGCGTAGCGTGCCACCGTTTCGTAGTAGAACGAACCGCCAGGAGCGTTCAGCCGGACGACGTGAACCAAAACCAGAAGCCCGACCAGCCAGATCATGGCGGTGGGCATCATGAAAAGAGGCTGTGGCTCCCGTGCGCCGGCTGCACGAGGCGAAGTTCCCTCTCGCCCAGGCACTGGTTCATGGCTGCTGACGTCGGAACGGTGTTCATCTTCCATCGCTCTGGCTTATCAAGCCAGAGAGCCAGCTCCAACCTGACAAGGAACCGCGAATGTCAAAAGTGGCTTTGCTGAAGCCAATGGTGAGAAGGCAAAAGAAACCCGGCGAGCAAAGCTGACCGGGTAAGCCACGGAAGCGGCTTCAGGAAACTGTGAGGCAAAGACCAAAGAAATCTTCCCGCGTGTGATGCGCCAATCTTGGTAAAATTGAAATCGAAACCAATCGGTAAGGTTAACCAAGAGCCCGACCTATCGACCTGCCCGTTAACACGCGCCCGGCACAAAAGCTGCAAAGACAGCCTATAAGGGTCGTGAAAGTTAACTTCCGTCCCAAAACAGAACAAAAAGCCGGACGGGGACAATGAAACACGCTAACAGCAAAAGCCTCTTTCAATATTGGAACGAACTGCGCGGCGACCGCCCTGCCCCCAATAGAGACGAGATCCAGCCCGGCGGCTTGAGGAGTGTGCTGGGCGACACTTACATTTTGCAAGACGAGCCTCGCTTCGAAGCAAGCTTCAGGCTCTGCGGGAGCAACGTCAATCAGATCTTCTGCAGAGAACTGAAGGGACAGCGCTTCCTTGGCCTCTTCGAGAGCAATGCAAGAACCGCTGTCCAGACACTCTGGCGCGCGGTGGCCGAGGACCGCGCCGCGGTTCTGGCGGGATGCACGGGCGTGACGGAACGTGGTCGCGAAGTGCGTCTGGAAACGCTTCTGCTCCCGCTGCACGTCCCCCAGAGCCAGGGCTATCGCGTTCTGGGCGCAACAAGTGTGTTTGAGAAGCCGTTTTGGCTGGGGGTCGATCCCGTGATGGAACAAACGGTCGATTCCGTTCGCATCGTGATGCCGGACGACATTGCACGCCTCGCAACCGACGCCCCCTCCATTGCAACGCCGCCGCACCCGGTATCGCCGTTTCGCTTTGAAGGCAGCTCAGCTCGAAGGTATGGGCATCTCGTGGTGGTCGATGGCGGTCAAACCTGACCGCCGCCTGCTGAGCACTTCTCGTCGCTCAAACATCTGACCATTGCACCTGCCATTAACCATTGCCATCTACCCTGCGGGCATTGGGATATTCGGTTGGGGGCGAGATTGAACCAAGCAGCATTACAGACCATTCCGATGAGCGACCTGTCACAAGGCGACTTCAACAGAGTACAGCTCAACACGCTGGGCCGATACATGCTGGCCAACAGATCGGAGTTCGCCTGCGAGGTCTTTGCCATGTCGCCAGGTGATCTGGTCGTTAGAGCGCCTGTCGCCGGTCAGCTTGGCGAGGATGTCATCCTCTATCTCGACCACATCGGCCGCATTCAGGGCAAAGTTGGCGAGGTCATTGAAGACGGCTTTCTGGTCGAGTTCGACGCCACCAAGCGCAAACGGGATGTGCTGGCGGCCAAACTGACATGGCTCGCGAACCGACACGAGCTGAGCCTGCCGGAAGATCGCCGCCACGACCGCATCATTCCCCTCGATCCGATTGTCGATATCATTTTGGAAGACGGGCGCAGCTACAAGGCGCGCTTGACGGACTTGTCGCTGTCCGGCGCGGCAGTGGAAATCGATGTGCGACCAGCCATCGGCCAGCGGATCACATTGGGCAAGATGTCAGCGCGTGTGGTGCGCCATTCCGACGATGGCATCGCGCTCGAATTTGCAAACGTTCAGCGGCGCGATACGTTGGAATCGTTCCTCCGACGCTAGGCGACAGAGCGCCACCGCACCTACACACCTTCCAATAGTGCACGCGATGAGCCCGCCCACCGGCGGGCTTTTTCATGGCCGGATGAACCTCCAGGCAAAGCTAAAATTTGATACAAAGGCGCAGCGCCTTTGATTCAATTGAACATAAAAAACAATTATACTTTGAATACAGACGTACTATATTGCTTTGCATGAAGTAAAAACAGTAGTGCCATGGTGATCTCTCCAAACGGGGAGATTACAAATGACATCCGACCGAAAAAAGAGGCAGATCACTGCCCTTTCGGTTTGTGTCGCAATCCTGGCGGGACTATCTGCGCCTGCCCATGCGATGCAAGCAAACCCACCCTCCATGCCGGAGATGGGACTGACCTCACAACCCATCGGCCATGCGCGCTTCTGTGCGCAGTATAAGGATGAGTGCCACGCAACGCGCAAGGCAAATCCCATGGCACTGACCCAGGGTCGTTGGGATGAGCTGGTTGAGATCAACAGCCTTGTGAACAACACAATCGAGCAACTGACCGACCAGCAGATCTACAATGTGGTGGAGCATTGGACCTATCCAGACCGCGTCGGTGACTGCGAAGATCTGGTGCTCCTAAAGCGTTTCATGCTGATCAAGCGAGGCTGGAACCCGGCCAACCTTCTGATCACGGTGGCTCGTCAGCCCAATGGTGAAGGGCACGCAGTCCTGACCGCGCGGACCGACCGGGGGGACTTCATTCTCGACAATCTGCGGGACCCGGTGCTGCGCTGGGACCAGACAGAATATCGATATCTGAAACGGATAGCCCGAGGCCACTCAGGCAAATGGGTCGGTATTGATGATGACAGGAGCGTGATCACCGGCTCCATCAACTAGTTCACGACGGACAGACGAGTTCGACGCATCGGTCCGGTCGCGTCCCGACTCCCCGTCTTAAAGACCGGACCCACTGGGGCCGTTCCTTCCTGAGGTTCGGCCCCATTTTCGTGGTTGCTAGGGTCAGGACCCACCAATGCAACCAGATGAATGGGTTCTGACCCTAGAGGCGGCGAAGCTCGGTCGAGAACAGCTTGGCTTTTTCAACGTAGTGAGAAGCCGATTCGGCGAGCATCTTTTCGGCGGCCTTGCTCAGCTGCTTAACGATGCGCGCTGGAATACCGACAACCAGCGAGTTGTCCGGCACCACTTCTTTTTCTTTCACCAGTGCACCTGCACCAATAATGCAGTTCTTTCCGATCTTAGCGCCATTGAGAACAGTGGCGTTCATGCCGATCAGCGAATTGTCACCGATGGTGCAACCGTGGAGCATGGCTTTGTGCCCAATGGTGCACCCCTCCCCAACCGTCAGCGGAAAGCCAGGATCGGTGTGCATAACCACATGTTCTTGAACATTGGTTCGGGCCCCAATGGTAATGGGCTCGTTATCGCCCCTCAGAACACAGCCGAACCAGACGCCAACCTCTTCATCGATCGAGACATCGCCGATCAGACGGGCACAGTCGGCAATCCAGTGAAACCCGTCGGGCGTGACTGGTTGGCGGTCGCCGAGTGCAAAAAGCGCCATGCCTATTCCACCTCTTCTTCAAGATCGAAGTCCAGGATCGCCATGGAGAAATTATAGCTCAACTCGCCTTCATCCTCGTCCCGGAACAGGACGCCGATGAAGTCTTCGCCCAGAAACACTTCGGCCGAATCGTCCTTGCGTGGACGTGGCTTCACCACCAATTGGTCATTGCCAAAGGTGCGGCGGAAATAGGCTTGAAGCTTCTCGATCTCGTTACGTTTCATATCTGATCCTGTGGGTGGTCATCTCGCCCCGGACTGTTCGCGACGGCGATTGCGGGCTCATATCAGCCCTAAGGGCAACTGAAAAGACGGAGGTCGACAGGCGCAGCCGGCTAAAACTCGACCGCACCAGCTCCGATCAACATGTGGTCCATAGAACGTGCCGGTTCCGCGCATCCAGCCTCGCCAATGATCTTGGCGGGCACTCCAGCCACCGTTTTCATTGGCGGCACGCTGGAAAGAACCACTGATCCGGCACCAATGCGGCTGCAATGGCCAATCTCGATATTGCCGAGCACCTGAGCACCTGCACCGATGAGCACGCCTGACTCCACCTTTGGATGCCGGTCGCCCTCTTCCTTGCCGGTGCCGCCAAGGGTGACGCCCTGCAGAATGGAGACGTTATCACCCAGCCGCGCGGTGGAGCCGATTACAATACCCGTGCCATGATCCATGAAGATGCCCCGGCCCATCGGCACGGCGGGATGGATATCAATATGGAAAGCTGCAGACACGGCGCTTTGCACCGCCAAAGCGAAATCCCGGCGGTCTGCTGTCCAGAGCCAGTTAGCAAGCCGGTGGGCCTGGAGAGCCTGGAAGCCCTTGAAGTACAGAACGGGCTCCAGATAGCGGTCGCACGCCGGGTCCCTGTCGAAGACGGCAGCTATGTCGGCTCTCAGAACCATCGACCAGTTTTGGTCGGCAGTTGCCATTTGCTTGAAAGCCTGGCGAATGGCTTCCGTCTCAATTCCCAACGCGACCAACTGGCCACGGAGGCGTTCGACAACCCTGCCTGCAACAGCGCCTTCGAGGCTGCTTTGCTTCATGATGCCGGCGTTCAGCACGCTGGCGAGCGCGGGCTCAGCCCGCGCAGCACTTTCGGCTTCATCACGCAATTGCTGCCAGATGGGGTCGACCCGCGCTTCCGTTTTATCGCCGGTCGCAATGTGGCTGACAGATGTGACCATGGAACTCTCCCTTGGGCGTGAAGTTTACCCGCTTTTGACAGCCATTGAAATGGCGACAGGAAGCGACGGCGACAAGACGCTATGCGTCTGAAAACAGTTCCAGGGTGGCGGCCTTCCAATCACGGTCGCCGACGGCAGACATGTGATTCTTGCCCTCAAGATGCATCACCGCTGCGCTTCGCATGAGGGAAGCCAGGCGATCTGCATCGCCGGCCACATCGTCTGCCGTCCCCACAGCGAGGAGCGTATCCACCTGCACCGCAGCAATCTGAGACTCGTTAAAGGGCTCCAATGCGCCAACCACACAAGCGGCCAGCGCCTTCAAGTCAGACCCGGTGCGCTGGGCAAACATTCGAAACACCTCGCCCTGACCACGCACAACCGGCGCTTCATCGGACTCAGCCAAAAGCGCGTCGGCGATGGCCTGCCAGCCACGTCGATCCTTCAGAATTGCATCGCCATTGCCGCCAATCGAAAGGGCCGAGACCCGGCCGCCATAGTCACCAGACACCTGGAGACTGATGCGGGCACCCATTGAATATCCAACAAGGTAGCTCTGATCGATCCCCAGAGCATCCCAGAGGCCCACAATGTCATCAGCCATGATCTGCACCGAGTAATCGGCGCGGTCGTAGAAAACTTGCGAACTGCCGTGCCCACGATTGTCGGGGGCCAGCACGCGGTAACCGGCGCGCGCAAGATGTCTTACCCACCCGGTCTCGACCCAATTAACATTGGCGTTGGACGCAAAGCCATGAACCAAGGTAACCACTGGCCCGTTTTCAGGCCCTGCGGCCACATAGGCCAGTGACGCTCCATTTGCCGCCACACGCCCGTTTTCCAGAGTCTCAGCCATACATCTTTGCCTCTATCGCCATGGCAAGTGACAATTGCCTCTCATCTCGACCTTGTTTGGAGCGCCCTCGTCGCGATAACAAGCATGAAAAGGATGCAAGATTGCGGAGACTCGCATGGCCGATCATGGCACCCCACACTTTCAGAACGACATTGGCGCACCGGTTGTGGAGATTGGTGCGAAGGAGTTCATGTGCTGCGGTGCAAACCCGCCTTTCGACCACCCGCACGTTTTTATCGATATGGGCAGCGATAATGAGGCTGTGTGTCCTTATTGCTCGACGCTCTATCGCTTCAACCCAAGCCTTGAAGGCAGCGCGACGATCCCACCGGGCTGCGAGTTCAAAGACGCCGCCTAAGCGGGCGCGCAGGTGCGAACAGCGGACGTTGTTGGCGGTGGCATTGCCGGCTGCGCGGCAGCTCTGGCCCTGGCTAAGACAGGCTGGGCAGTCACGCTTTACGAAAAAAGAGATGGGCCCGCATCGGAAGGCGCGGGCATCCAGATATCCCCCAACGCCCGACGTTGCATCGAGGAATTGGGCCTTGATCTGACGCCCCTTTGCTTTCTTCCAAACGCAATTCAGATCTTCGGAGCGCGCGGAGCCAAGCCGCTTTCCAACTATTCCCTCGGCACTGATTTCAAGGCCCAGTTTGGCGCGGACTATGCCGTCATGGCGCGCAGATCACTGCAGTCCGCACTCTGGCGCGCCTGCGAACAGTCGTCTTCGATCACGATTTCAGCGGGCCAGCGTTGGCCGGGGAAAGGAAACGCTGCCCTAACCGTGGGCGCTGATGGTGTTGGCTCAAAAGTGCGAAGCGCAATGCCCGGTGTTGCCGGCGCCCAATCGACTGGCTACATCGCGTGCCGCGCTCTGTTGCCTTTCGACCGTCAAGTGGCAACCGCTGTTCCGTCCGAAGATGTCTGCCTCTGGCTGGGGAGAGGAGCCCACGCGGTCACCTACCCTGTGCTGGGACCTGAAAATGACCCGCTGCCGAACAGGAGCTTAAATGTGGTCATGTCCAAGAAGGGCCAAGTATCAGAATCTGGCTGGTCGGCGCCTGCACATCCACAGCTCATCTCAAAGCTTGTGAGCCTCCTGAACCCGAAGCTCAGCGCGCTGCGCTCAGACATCAGTTTCAGCCAGTGGAGCATCGACGCCGTCGAGCCCAGCGCAAAATGGGTCCACGGCAACACAGTTCTGGTGGGGGACGCCGCCCACGCAATGCCACCATTTGCTGCGCAAGGCGCAGCCATGGCGCTGGAGGATGCGGTGGTGCTCGCGGCGGAGTTGGCCAAAGCGGACCACATCGAAGACGGCCTTTGTGCATATGAGCACGCCCGCCGCAGTCGGGTCAGGCGTTTGGCAGCCTTGTCCCACGCCAATGCGAGGCTCTACCACATGTCAGGCCCCATAGCGTCGGCCAGGAACTTGGCTTTGAAGACTACGCCTCAGCGAGTGATCGATGCCCGTATGGGCTGGATCTACAATTGGTCACCGCCGCGATTGCCGTCGGACTGATGCCAGCCTGTTGGCTCGGCCATCGAAATTCCAGCACAGTCAGCTCGAGCGGCCAGCTCGGCCACTGTCGCACCATCCAGTTCAAGATCAGGTGCAATGTCTACCAACGGGACAAGCACAAAGCCGCGCTCGGCGGCGCGGGGGTGAGGCAGTTCCAGTCTGTCGGAGACGAAGCCCCCCCCCCCCCAAGCTATGATATCGAGGTCGATGGGCCGAGGCCCCCAACGCTCCCCCGGTCGCCGGTCAAGGCGCATCTCTACCGACTTGCAGAAATCGAGAAGCTCTAACGGGACGAGCGAGCTGGAAACGCTCAAAGCGGAGTTGAGAAAATGCGGTTGATCCGTCTTGCCCCAGGGCGGCGTTCGGTAGAGCGGGGCGACAGATTCAACTGTCACATCAAGATGACTATTCAAATAGCTGATTGAAAGAGACATTTGCTCTTCCGGATTTCCGATGTTGGCGCCTATACCGAGCCAGTAGCGTTGCATCATCAGCCGACGGAGAGCGGCCAACGCACGCTGACTTCCACTGTGTCCAAAATCCCCTGAACGGGCGCGTTGGGCTTTCTTATGGTCACGCAGGCTTGTGTCACCTGAGGGAACTGATTGCAGAGCGCTTGAGCGGTCTTAAGAGCCAGAGCTTCGATGAGGTAGCGGCGCTCACCGGTCACAATGTCTGAGATCACGCCAAACGCGGCACCATAGTCGACGGTGCCCTCAATCTCGTCCTTCTCCAGCGCGTCACCGGCATCCACGCTGAGATGCGCGTCAACGAAAAAACGCTGACCCAGAGCCTCCTCCTCATTGTAAACGCCATGGCGCGCAAAGAAGGCGCAGTTCTTGAGTTCGATTGTGTAGATCATTCGCTCGGCTCAGTTCGCTTCAGCCGCTCTTGGATCACGGCATCCGCGATAGCAAGAGCATCGGCCTGGGCACGGGCATTGTGCACCCTGAAGATGTGGCCACCGGCCAAGCGCGCAATCACGCCGCTCGCAGCAGTGATCCCATCTCGACAGGTGGCGTCCTCTATGTCGCCCACTGCCCCAAGAAATCGCTTCCGCGACGATCCGACCAGAAGAGGAAATCCGAAAGTGTGGAGTTCTGCGAAACGGCTGAGCAGTTCGACATTCTCATCGGTGTCTTTGGCAAAGCCAAAACCAGGGTCCAGCACGATCTGGTCGTCTTCGATACCCGCCTGCCGCGCGATCTTTACGGATGCGGTCAGGAAGGCAATCTGGTCAGACAAAACATCCCGTTCGCGCTCCCGCTCACGGCCAGTGTGCATCAAAATAGCACCCGCCCCCGCTTTCTTCACAACCCCAGCGATCTCTGGTTCTTTTTGGAAGCCCCATACATCGTTGACGATATGCGCGCCGGCTTCGAGAGCGAGCTTGGCTGTTCGAGCACGGTAGGTGTCGATGGAGACCAGCGCATCAAGGCCGGACAAAGCTTCGATTACCGGCAAAACGCGATCCTGCTCCTGTGCTGGAGAGACGGGATCGGCGCCCGGACGCGTGCTCTCTCCACCCACATCCAGGATCAAAGCGCCTCCGGTCATGAGCGTAGACGCAGCTTCAAGGATCGCATCTTTGCTGGTGAGCAGTCCGCCATCCGAGAACGAGTCCGGCGTTATGTTGAGAATACCCATCACAACACCAGTCGGACCCAGCGCTAGGGTCCGATCTCGCCCCACCCGCCAGGTGCGCGTTGAGAAATGGTTCGGATCGAACGCCATGGCTCGACCGTATCCAGACTAGGCTTGCTGGGAAGGAATTGTGAGTTTCAGGCCATCGAGCTCATCGGTGACCTTGATCTGACAGCTCAGGCGGCTGTTTGGCTTCACTTCGAAAGCAAAGTCCAGCATGTCCTCTTCCATGGCGTCGGGCGAACCCACCTTGTCCATGGCATCTGGATCAACATAGACGTGACAAGTGGCGCATGCGCATGCCCCACCACACTCTGCCTCAATGCCAGGGACGCCGTTGCGGGTGGCATTCTCCATGACGGTGGACCCGGCCTGGGCCTCGACGGTGAATTCTTGACCATCATGTGTGGTGAAAATCAATTTGGGCATGCAGCAAATCCCTTGTGCCGCTCGCTGGAGCGAGCTGTGGTCGTACTTCGCGCATTTGAGTGAGCCCATGGCAGGTGTCAACCAGATCAGGGGCTAGACAGCTTTGGTCACATCAATGGTCACGTGGGCCGCCAGTTCCGCTTCAAGCCGTGTCAGCGCCGCTCTCAGATCATCCAGCGCTTGCGGGTCGCCTTGCCCTGTCCACCGTTCGGCAACAGACTTCAGCTCGGGAGCTGCTAGATTGGCTGCAAGACCGCGCAATTTGTGACCGAACTCTCTCGGCGATGCGACGGCAGCATCCTCCAGCAAGTGCGGTATCTGCGTTTGAAAAATGGCCAGAAGTTCAGACTGCAGGACCGCATCATCAGCCGTTAGCGCCGCAAAGTCAGAAGCATCAAAAACCAGCATATCTCAGTCTCTTCCAGCCACTACCGCTTGATCTGAAGTGGAAATCCATTGTCAGCAACCACAATTTCGCCATCTTTCAACCAGCGATCCACGTTAACCATTCCTACACAAAGGTTAACAGTTTAAGGGCCTGCTTGTTTTCTTTGCACTCCAGTGGGCCTACAAAAAGCAATTGAAGTAGTTTGCGGCACCATTGCGCCCTGTTTCGGGTGACATGCCCGCCCAGAAAGGCGCGTATCGTTATGGCCAAAAAGGCAACGAATGCTGAACCCACCGACGAAGCTCTGGAAGCCGTCGAAAAAGCGCTCGAAATAGACT
>JBCBXA010000068.1:0-15683 GCA_039816825.1 Pseudomonadota bacterium
TGCGCTTCGCCATCCGCGAAGGCGGCCGCACCGTCGGTGCAGGCATCGTCGCATCCATTATTGAGTAGTTTGAACCCAAAACCGAATAGCGGGGAGGGGCCGGTGGCTCTCTAAGCCAGACCCGGCCCCGCTCCTCAAAAGAAGGTGCTGTTCCTATGAACGGACAAAACATCCGCATCCGGTTGAAGGCGTTCGACCACCGTATCCTCGATACGTCGACCCGCGAGATCGTTTCCACCGCCAAGCGCACCGGTGCATCGGTTCGTGGCCCCGTGCCACTTCCAACCCGCATTGAGCGCTACACGGTGAACCGCTCTCCACACGTGAACAAAAAGAGCCGCGAGCAGTTTGAAATGCGTACGCATAAACGCCTGCTCGATATCGTTGACCCAACCCCACAGACAGTAGACGCGTTGATGAAGCTCGATCTTGCTGCCGGTGTGGATGTCGAGATCAAGCTCTAACTCGCTTCTGGCAATCCCGCTCCCTGATGGGGGCAGAGCCCTCCGGCAAGTCTCACGTTCGTGAAACCAAGGCCGGAGATAAAAAGGAAAAGAACAATGCGCTCTGGCGTTATTGCACAAAAGGTCGGCATGACACGGGTCTTCAATGAAGACGGCGTGACAGTGCCTGTGACCGTCCTGAAAATGGACAAGGTGCAGGTTGTCTCGACCCGCACACAAGAGAAGAACGGCTACACGGCAGTGCAGCTTGGTGCCGGCACCGCAAAGGTGAAGAACGTCTCCAAACCCATGCGCGGTCACTTTGCGGCCACCAAGATTGAGCCCAAGCGCAAGCTGGCTGAATTCCGGGTGACCGAGGACAATATGCTGGAGCCAGGCATGGAGCTGATCGCGGCTCACTATCTGCCAGGCCAGTATGTGGACATTACCGGCACGACCATTGGTAAGGGTTTTGCCGGCGCCATGAAGCGTCACAATTTTGGTGGTCTTCGGGCTTCCCACGGTGTCTCGATTTCGCACCGCTCGCATGGTTCGACCGGTCAGTGTCAGGATCCGGGTAAGGTCTTCAAAGGCAAGAAGATGGCCGGCCACATGGGTAATACCCGCGTGACAACGCAGAACATTCAGGTGGTGTCCGTTGATGTGGATCGCGGCCTCGTTTTGGTGAAGGGCGCTGTGCCTGGTCCAAAAGGTGGCTGGGTGACCGTCAAAGACGCCATCAAGAAAGCACTTCCTGAGGAAGCCATGAAGCCAGCCGGTCTTCGTCGCTTCGAAGAGGAAGCCAAGGCTGCAGCTGAAGAAGCTGAACAGGCCATGGCTGAAGAGGCTGAAGCAGCGATTGCAGAGGCTCAGGCCGCCGAGCAGGCTGCTGCCGAGGAAGCCGCTGCGGAGATTGCGGCTGACGAAGCCAAGAATGAAGGGGGCGACCAGTAATGGACATCGCAGTCAAAACGATCGACGGCGGTGACGCAGGCAAACTGAAAGTGTCGGACGACATTTTCGGCCTCGAGCCCCGCGAAGACATCATCGCTCGCATGGTGAAGTATCAACTGGCCAAGCGTCGGCAGGGCACTCACCAGGCCAAGAAGCGTGCGGATATCGCCCGCACCGGTGCGAAGATGTACCGTCAGAAGGGTACGGGGCGCGCTCGTCACTCCTCTGCACGGGCGCCGCAGTTCCGTGGTGGTGGTAAGGCTTTCGGCCCCGTCAGCCGCGATCACAGCCATGACCTTCCCAAGAAGGTCCGCGCGCTGGCGCTGAAGCATGCTCTGTCCGCCAAGGCTGCGGCCGGCACCCTTGTGGTGGTGGACGATGCCAAAGCTGCCGATCACAAGACAACAGCTTTGCGCTCAACATTGAACAAGGCTGGTCTGACCAACGCCCTGATCATTGGTGGTGCGGAGATCGACACGAACTTTGAGCGCGCTGCTCGCAACATCCCACACCTCGATGTGCTGCCAGTGCAGGGCATCAATGTGTATGACATGCTGCGCCGCGATACTCTGGTTCTCACCAAAGCTGCGGTGGAAGCCATTGAAGCGCGCTTCACCAAAACCGATGGAGCCGCCAAATGAGCGCACTTCGGCACTATGATGTGATCGTCGCTCCGGTGATCACTGAAAAAGCAACTTATGCGTCCGAGCAGAACCAAGTGATGTTCGACGTTGCCCGTGACGCCACCAAGCCTGAAATCAAGGCTGCCGTGGAAGGTCTGTTCGGCGTGAAGGTGAAAGCCGTCAACACGCTGAACCGTAAGGGTAAGGTCAAGCGTTTCCGCGGTGTGATCGGGAAACAGAACGACGTGAAAAAAGCGATCGTCACACTCGCCGATGGTGAATCCATCGACGTGACGACCGGCTTGTAAGGGGCGCTGATATGGCACTCAAAACATTCAAACCGACGACCCCAGGCCAGCGCCAGCTGGTTATCGTCGACCGCTCCGCCCTGTATAAGGGTAAGCCGGTCAAGAGCCTCACCGAGGGTCTGACGAAGTCTGGTGGTCGTAACAATGCGGGTCGTATCACAGCGCGTCGTCGCGGTGGTGGTCACAAGCGTACCTACCGCATGGTGGACTTCAAGCGTCGTAAGTTCGACGTGGAAGGCACTGTTGTGCGCCTCGAGTACGATCCAAACCGGACTGCCTTTATCGCGCTGATCGGCTATGCCGATGGTGAGCAGGCCTACATCCTGGCTCCTCAGCGTTTGGCTGCCGGTGACAAGGTGATCGCTTCCCTCAGCGGCGCCGACGTGAAGCCGGGCAATGCCATGCCTCTCAAGACCATCCCGGTCGGCTCCATCATCCACAATGTCGAGATGAAGCCGGAGAAGGGTGGCCAGATTGCCCGCTCCGCCGGTGCTTATGTCCAGCTTGTGGGCCGCGATGGTGTTTATGCCATCCTGCGCCTGAAGTCTGGAGAGCAGCGTTTGATCCACGGCGAGTGCATGGCTACCATCGGTGCCGTGTCAAACCCGGACAATTCCAACACCAATAAGGGTAAGGCCGGTCGCAATCGTTGGCTCGGCCGTCGTCCATCGGTTCGCGGTGTCGCCATGAACCCGGTCGATCACCCACATGGTGGTGGTGAGGGTCGTACGTCCGGTGGTCGCCATCCGGTGACGCCTTGGGGTAAGCCCACAAAAGGCAAGCGCACGCGCTCCAACAAGACCACTGATAAGTTCATCATGCGCTCGCGCCATCAGCGCAAGAAGAAGTAGGTAGAAACGTATGTCCCGTTCCGTTTGGAAAGGCCCGTTTGTTGACGGCTATCTGTTGAAGAAAGCCGAAGCTGCACGGGAATCCGGCCGCAACCAGGTGATCAAAACCTGGAGCCGCCGCTCCACCATCATGCCCCAGTTCGTGGGTCTGACCTTTGGTGTCTACAATGGTCAGAAGCACATCCCGGTGAACGTCTCTGAAGAGATGGTTGGCCACAAGCTGGGCGAATTCTCCCCAACCCGTACCTATTATGGTCACGGCGCGGACAAGAAAGCCAAGCGGAGATAATCATGGGTCAAGCCAAGCGCGAACGCGCCCTCGCAGACAATGAGGCGCAGGCGGTCACCCGCATGATCCGTACCTCGCCGCAGAAACTGAACCTTGTAGCGGAGCTGATCCGCGGCAAGAAGGTGGACTCGGCTCTTGCAGATCTCGAGTTCTCCCGCAAACGCATTGCCGGCACTGTGCGCAAGACGCTTCAGTCCGCTATCGCGAACGCTGAGAACAATCACGACCTCGACGTGGACAGCCTCGTCGTCGCTGAAGCCTATGTCGGCAAGGCCATGGTCATGAAGCGTTTCATGGCCAGAGGTCGCGGTAAGTCGAGCCGTATTTTGAAGCCATTTTCGCACCTGACGATTATCGTGCGTGAACAAGAAGAGGCAGCGTAATGGGTCAGAAGATCAATCCGATTGGCCTGCGCCTCGGTATCAACCGCACTTGGGACAGCCGTTGGTTCGCCAACAAGGGTGAGTATGGCTCGCTGCTGGCTGAAGACCTGCGTATCCGCACCTACCTTGAGAAAGAGCTGAAGGCAGCTTCCGTCTCCAAGGTCGTGATCGAACGCCCTCACAAGAAATGCCGCGTCACCATTCATGCCGGTCGGCCAGGTCTGATCATCGGTAAGAAGGGCGCTGATATTGAGCGCCTGCGCCGCAAGCTCGGCCAGATGACGTCTTCGGAAGTGCACATCAATATCGTTGAGATCCGCAAGCCAGAGATCGATGCGACGATTGTGGCCCAGTCCATCGCCCAGCAGCTCGAGCGTCGTGTTGCTTTCCGCCGCGCCATGAAGCGCGCGGTGCAGAACGCCATCCGACTGGGCGCTGAGGGTATCCGTATCAATTGCGGTGGCCGTTTGGGTGGTGCAGAGATTGCGCGGACCGAATGGTATCGTGAGGGGCGTGTGCCACTTCACACCTTGCGTGCGGACGTGGACTACGGTACCGCCGAAGCCGAAACGGCCTACGGCATTTGTGGTGTTAAAGTCTGGATCTTCAAAGGCGAAATCCTTGAGCATGATCCGATGGCTTCCGAAAAGCGTGCTGCCGCCGCATCTGAAGGCGGCGCACCTGGTGGCCGCGGACCACGCCGTGAACGTGAGGGTGCCCGCGCTTAGCGGACACCGTCAAAATCCATAGGTTTACTATCGGCGCTGGCTTCGGCCGGCGTCGGTGCATGAAACGAAAGTAAATTAGAATGCTGCAGCCAAAGCGCACCAAATTCCGAAAGCAGCACAAGGGTCGCATCCATGGCCTCGCCAAGGGTGGAACCAAGCTGAATTTCGGATCTTACGGCCTTAAGGCCCTTGAGCCTGATCGGGTGAACGCCCGTCAGATCGAGGCTGCCCGTCGTGCCATCACACGTTCCATGAAGCGTCAGGGGCGCGTGTGGATTCGTATTTTCCCCGATCTGCCTGTGACGTCGAAACCAACTGAGGTTCGCATGGGTAAGGGTAAGGGCTCCGTCGATTATTGGGCCGCTCGCGTTAAGCCGGGCCGCATCATGTTCGAGATCGATGGCGTTAGTGAATCCGTAGCTCGCGAGGCATTGTCCCTCGGCGCTGCGAAACTTTCGGTCAAAACGCGCTTTGTGCAGCGCATTGCCGACTAAGGAGTGATTGTTATGAAAGCTTCCGAAGTTCGCGCCATGTCGCTCGACGAATTGACCACCAAACTGACCGACCTGAAGAAAGAGCAGTTCAATCTGCGCTTTCAGCGGGCTACCGGACAGCTTGAAAACACCGCTCGGGTTCGTCAGGTGCGCCGCGATATCGCTCGCATCCAGACCATCGCCGGCGAAAAACGCACCGCCACCGCTGCCGACAACGCAGCAAATTAAGGCCTAGCCAACGCTGGTCTTACGGCGTAAGGAACACGAAATGCCAAAACGCATCCTTCAGGGCACCGTGGTGTCTGACAAGAGTGACAAAACCGTTGTGGTGAAGGTGGAGCGTCGCTTTACCCATCCGCTGTTCAAAAAAACGGTTCGTCGTTCGAAGAACTACAAGGCGCATGACGCCAATAACGAATTCAAGGCCGGCGATCAGGTCTCCATTCAGGAGTGTGCGCCGATCTCGAAACACAAAAGCTGGGTTGTGTTGGAAAAAGTGACGGCTTAGCCGTCTGCCTTTCCAAGACCCTCCCAGGGCAGGCGAGGGGGCCGCGGCTCCCTTACCAACAAACAGCCGGATAGGTCGTGAGGGTTTGCCCGAGCGGTTTGGAAGGTGCCAGGAAAACGGCCTCTCACACGGCTTGTCGGTTTTTGAGCCTGCGTTCGCGCGGGCTTCACGCTGTTTCAGCGACTGATTGGCTGGTTTGAGGCTCAACAAGAAGAGACAGAAGCATGATTCAGATGCAGAGCAATCTGGACGTGGCCGACAATTCCGGTGCGCGTCGCGTGATGTGCATCAAGGTTCTGGGCGGCTCCAAGCGCAAATATGCGCATGTGGGCGACACCATTGTGGTGTCGGTCAAGGAAGCTATCCCCCGGGGCCGCGTGAAGAAGGGCGACGTTATGAAAGCCGTGGTGGTGCGTACCGCCAAGGATATTCGCCGCCCGGACGGTTCCGTGATCCGGTTCGATGGCAACGCCGCCGTTCTGGTCGACAACAAGATCGAGCCTGTCGGCACACGTATCTTTGGCCCTGTTCCGCGCGAGCTGCGTGGCAAGCGCCACATGAAAATCGTGTCCCTCGCTCCAGAAGTGCTGTGAGGGCCAACTGATGCAGAAGATCAGAAAAGGCGACACGGTAGTCGTTCTCACCGGCAAGGATAAGGGTCGCGAAGGCGAAGTCCTGTCCGTTCTGCCAAAAGACAATCGCGCTGTTGTGCGCGGCATCAACATGGTCAAGCGCCACCAGCGCCAGACCGCTGCTGCTGAAGCCGGCATCATCAGCAAAGAAGCTGCCATCAACCTGTCCAACCTGGCGATCAAGGATCCCAAGGATGGCAAGGCCACTCGCGTTGGCTTCAAGCTGAATGATGATGGCACCAAAGTGCGCGTTTCCAAACGTACGGGGGAAGTGATCAATGGCTGAAGCCGCTACCCAACCGCGTATGCGCCAGCAGTATGACGACGCTATTCGCGGCGTCATGCAGGAGCAGTTCTCCTACGCAAACCACATGCAGATCCCGCGTCTGGACAAGATCGTCCTGAATATGGGTGTCGGCGAAACAACGGGTGATTCCAAGAAGGCTGCAATTGCTGCTGCTGATCTGGAGCTCATCGCAGGTCAGAAGCCGGTCATCACGAAGGCACGCAAGTCCATCGCGGGCTTCAAGGTGCGTGAAGAGATGCCGCTTGGCTGCAAGGTCACTCTGCGCGGCGCTCGCATGTACGAATTTCTAGATCGCCTGATCACAATCGCGCTGCCGCGCGTGCGTGACTTCCGCGGGCTCAACGAAAAGAGCTTTGACGGCAATGGCAACTTCGCCATGGGCATCAAGGAACACATCGTGTTTCCAGAGATCAACTACGACAAAGTAGACCAGATCTGGGGCATGGACATCATCGTTTGCACGACTGCGAAAACGGACGACGAAGCCCGGGCATTGCTCAAGGCTTTCAACTTCCCGTTCTCAAAGTAACGACAAGCGTTAGATAAGGAACACACATATGGCCAAAGTCGCCGCTGTCGAAAAGAATAAGAAGCGCGCCAAGCTGGTGGATAAATACGCCGCCAAACGCGCTGAGCTCAAAGCCGTCATCATGGACCAGACCAAGCCGATCGAAGAGCGCTTCAAGGCGCAGCTCGATCTCGCTGCTCTGCCTCGCAATTCTGCGAAGAACCGCCTGCGCAACCGTTGCGCCGTGACGGGTCGTCCGCGCGGTTATTACCGCAAGGTTGGCATGAGCCGTATCGCCCTGCGCGAGCTGGGCAATCTGGGCCAGGTGCCCGGCCTCGTTAAGTCGAGCTGGTAAGGGAGCTGCATCATGACGATCGTAAATGATCCCGTGGGCGATATGCTCACTCGTATTCGTAACGCCATCATGCGCAATAAAACGAAGACGGTGACCCCGGCTTCCAAGCTGCGCGGTAACGTTCTCGAAGTGCTCAAGAATGAAGGCTACATTCGTGGCTACACACGCACGGACTATGAAGGCGGCAAGGCCGAGTTCGAAGTCGAGCTGAAGTACCACGAAGGTGATAGCGTGATCCGTGAGATCGCCCGCGTTTCTAAGCCTGGCCGCCGCGTGTACGCGTCGGTGAAGAACATTCCACACGTATCCAATGGTCTCGGCATCGCGATCGTCTCCACGTCCAAGGGCGTGATGGCTGATCATGAAGCTCGTGAGCAGAACATCGGTGGCGAGGTTCTCTGCACGGTCTTCTAGGCCACGCCTGAGAACCAAGCCCAAACCGGGTAAGGAAAGGACATCAAATGTCTCGTATCGGTAAAAAGCCGGTCTCGATCCCCGACGGTGTGACTGCAACCGTTGACGGCCAGACCGTGACCGCCAAAGGCCCCAAGGGTGAACTCACCCATGTGGTCAATGAAGAAGTGCTGGTGAAGATGGAAGATGGTGCCATCACCGTCGATCCGCGTGACCAGTCCAAAGATGCGCGCTCCAAATGGGGCATGAACCGGACCATGATCGAAAACATCATGACGGGCGTGAAGGACGGCTTTGAGCGCAAGCTCGAAATCAATGGCGTTGGTTATCGCGCTGCCGTGCAGGGAAATACCCTGCAGCTGGCTTTGGGCTTTAGCCATGACGTGAACTACCCGATCCCTGATGACATCAAAGTGGCTTGCCCAAAGCCAACTGAGATCGTCCTAACGGGCATCGACAAGCAGCGTCTTGGCCAGATGGCTTCCGAGATCCGCCGCTTCCGTCCACCTGAGCCTTACAAAGGCAAGGGCGTGAAATACGCAGAAGAGCGCATCTTCCGCAAAGAGAGCACGAAGAAGTAAGAACCATGGCAAGTGCAAAGCAAACCATGCAGCGTCGTGCTGCTCGCATCCGCCGCTCGATCCGCAAAACGGCCAATGGTCGTCCGCGTCTCAGCGTGCATCGCTCCTCCAAGAACATCTACGCACAGGTGATCGACGACGCATCTGGCCGTACATTGGCCGCCGCTTCGACTCTCGACAAAGATCTGCGCGGTGATCTGAAGACCGGTGCCGATACGTCTGCTGCAGCAGCCGTCGGCAAGTTGGTTGGTGAGCGTGCTTCAAAAGCCGGTGTAAAGGACGTGGTGTTTGACCGCGGAGCCTTCATCTATCATGGCCGCGTCAAAGCTTTGGCAGACGCAGCTCGTGAAGCTGGCCTGAACTTCTAAGATTACATCGCCGGGCCTTCCGGGTCCGGCTCTTTCAACTGCACATGCACCCGCAAAAGAATAAAGGATAAGGACATGGCACAGAACGATCGCCGCCGCGATCGCGAAGAGGTGGATAGCGAATTCACCGATCGCCTCGTTCACATCAACCGCGTTGCCAAGGTCGTCAAAGGTGGCCGTCGCTTCGGTTTTGCCGCCCTCGTGGTGGTTGGCGACCAGAAGGGCCGCGTTGGCTTTGGCCACGGTAAGGCCCGTGAGGTTCCCGAGGCTATTCGCAAGGCCACGGAAGCTGCCAAGCGCGACATGATTTTCGTGCCGCTGCGCGATGGCCGCACTCTGCATCACGATATCGATGGCCGTCACGGCGCCGGTAAGGTGAAGCTGCGTGCAGCGCCTCCAGGTACTGGTATCATTGCCGGTGGTCCAATGCGTGCCGTTTTCGAAACGCTCGGCGTGCAGGACGTTGTCGCGAAGTCGCTTGGTTCGTCCAACAAGTACAACATGGTTCGCGCCACGTTCGACGCTCTTAAGCAGCAGATGCACCCCAAAGACATCGCAGCCCAGCGCGGCATCAAATATGCCGAACTGCAGGGCCGCCGTTCAGCGCTGATCGGCGCTTCGGAGGAGTAAGATGGCCGCTAAGAAAACCATCACTGTTGAGCAGACCGGAAGCCCACTGCGCCGTCCGCAGGACCAGCGCGCAACGCTGATCGGCCTTGGCCTCAACAAAATCCGTCGTCGCAGCACACTGGAAGATACCCCTTCCGTGCGCGGCATGATCCGCAAGGTGTCCCACCTCGTTCGCATCGTCGACGAAGCTTAGGGGCAGGGAGCGAAACGATGAAACTCAACGAAATTAAAGAACAAGACGGCTCCGTACACCGTCGCAAGCGGGTTGGCCGTGGTATCGGATCGGGCACCGGCAAGACTGGTGGACGTGGTGTTAAAGGCCAGAAATCGCGCTCCGGCGTTGCCATCAATGGCTTCGAGGGCGGACAGATGCCGATCTATCGGCGCCTCCCCAAGCGTGGCTTCAACAACATCTTTGCCAAAGACCTCAACATCGTTGCGGTTGGACGCATTCAGCAGGCCATCGATTCTGGCAAGCTGAAAGCTGGTGCCATCGATCTGGCTGCTCTAGTCGCAGCTGGTGTGCTCAAGAAGCCCCGTGATGGCGTTCGCGTGCTGTCCGATGGCGAGATCAGCGCAAAAGTCCAGCTGACCGTGACCGGTGCTTCGAAAACCGCAATCGAAAAAGTTGAAAAGGCAGGTGGCTCTGTCACTGTGACGCGCCCGCCGAAGGCAGACGCAAAAGCCTCTTAAAACTGTCCAGGAAGGGCCGTGTTTGACAGTGTTCAAACGCGGCCTTTCCATTTCACGCCCTGGGATAAGGCGAAGCTTGGCGAGGATGCTTTGGGCAATCCTCTTCAATCTCGCCGTCAAGGGCTGACAGGCGCGCCAACGACCCCTATCTTCGCGCCGTTGCTTCGCAACATATGGGGCTCCGCTTGTTAAGCGGACTTAGGAGATTTTCATGGCTTCAGCCGCCGAACAACTTGCCGCCAATCTCAGCTGGTCGTCCTTCTCTAAAGCGACCGTGCTCAAGCAACGTATCTGGTTTACACTGGGTGCTTTGCTGATCTACCGGCTTTCGACCTACGTGCCTCTGCCCGGCATCAATGCTGATCAGCTCGCGACGGCTTTTCAAACGGCGCAGCAGGGCATTCTGGGCGTTGCCAACGTGTTCTCCGGTGGTGCTATTGAACGCCTTGCCATCGTGGCGCTCGGCATCATGCCCTACATTACGGCCTCCATCATCATGCAGCTAATGACGTCGATGGTGCCGACGCTCGAGCAGCTCAAGAAAGAAGGCGAGGCGGGTCGCCGGACCATCAACCAGTATACACGCTACGGCACAGTCATTCTCGGCACCGTACAGGCCTACGGTGTGGCTGTTGGTCTCGAGAGCAGTCAGGGCTTGGTGAATGATCCGGGCCTGTTCTTCCGGGCGACCACGGTTATCACTCTTCTCGGCGGTACCATGTTCCTTATGTGGCTTGGTGAGCAGATCACGGCTCGCGGCATCGGCAACGGCATTTCGCTGATCATCTTCGCCGGTATCGTTGCTGGTCTTCCTGGCGCCATCGCTTCCACTTTGTCGCTTGGTCAGCAGGGTGCACTGTCTACACCATTGGTGCTTGGCATTCTCGTCCTCGCTGTTGGCCTCATCGCTGTCGTGGTGTTCTTCGAGCGCGCTCTGCGCAAGCTGCTGATCCAGTATCCGAAACGCCAGGTCGGCAACATGATGGCGCAGGGCGAGACGTCTCACCTGCCGCTCAAGCTGAACACAGCCGGTGTTATTCCGCCCATCTTCGCATCTTCGCTGCTGCTTCTGCCGGCAACGCTGGCGACGTTTGCCGCAGGTGACTCAAACCTGCCGGGCTGGGTGACGACGATCACGTCGCAATTGGGTCGTGGGCAGCCAGTCTACTACATCATTTATGGTGCCATGATCGCATTCTTCGCCTTCTTCTACACCGCGCTGGTGTTGGATCCTAAGGATACGGCGAACAATCTGCGGAACCATGGCGGCTTCATACCCGGCATCCGTCCGGGCGAGCGTACAGCTGAACACATCGACTATGTGCTGACTCGCATTACGGTTGTGGGTGCGCTTTATCTTGTTGTGGTCTGTCTGATCCCGGAGTTTTTGATTTCTTCTGCAGGCGTGCCTTTTTATCTGGGCGGTACGTCGCTGCTGATCGTGGTCTCTGTGACCATGGATACGGTGAACCAGATCCAGAGCCATTTGTTGGCCCAGCAATATGAGGGGCTGATCAAGAAATCGAAGCTGCGCGGGGGGAAACGGCGGCGATGAGACTGATACTTTTAGGTCCGCCGGGTGCGGGCAAAGGCACCCAGGCGCAGCGCTTGGTGGACCGACTTGGCATTCCGCAGCTTTCAACAGGCGACATGCTTAGAGCAGCGGTGTCTGCAGGCACACCGATTGGCCTGAAAGCCAAGGCTGTGATGGATGCTGGCGAACTCGTGTCGGATGACATCGTCAACGGGATCGTGTCAGACCGCATTGATGAGGCTGACTGCTCCAGTGGTTTCATCCTGGATGGGTATCCTCGGACACTGGTTCAGGCTGATGCCGTCGACGCCATGTTGTCTGAGAAGGGTATCGGGCTTGATCACGTGATTGAGCTGCAGGTGGACGATAAGGCTCTGGTGGGTCGGATCGTCAAGCGTGCTGAAGATGCGGTGGCCGCAGGGCAAACACCCCGCAAGGATGACAATCCAGAAGTCTTTGATGAGCGGTTGCGCGAGTACTACAAAAAGACGGCGCCGCTAACCGGCTACTACTATGCCAAGGGCAAGCTTGAAGGCGTTGATGGCATGGGAACGATTGATGAGGTTACCGAAGCGATCAAGGCTATTCTGGGTCGCTGAAGGGCTAGGTCATGAGATCATGGACCCGCTCGGGGCGCGGCTGCTGAAACGCTGGTACGAAAATGTCAAGTGCGGTGTTGACGCTTTCTGATTCCCCATCTAAGACCGCGCAATCTGTTTAAGGACGGTTGAAAAAGGCCCTGTTTTTCAGGGCCTGATTTGCGTGGGGCGCCTGGTCGTCTGCTTCGCAACAATCGGTCAGTTGCTGGGCAAGTCCCAATCATTCAGTGGCGTGCAGATTTGCTGCAGTGCCCAATAAGGAGAACAGCGTGGCTCGTATCGCTGGTGTCAACATTCCAACAAACAAGCGCGTCCCAATCGCGCTGACCTATATTCATGGTATCGGCAAAAAGTTTGCGTCCGAGATCATCGAGAAATGCGGCATTCCGGCGGAGCGTCGTGTGAGTGAACTGTCGGACGCCGAAGTTCTGCAGATTCGTGAGATGATTGATCGTGACTATCAAGTCGAGGGTGATCTGCGTCGCGAGACCAGCATGAACATCAAACGCCTGATGGACCTCGCGAGCTATCGCGGCCTGCGTCATCGCCGCAACCTGCCAGTCCGGGGTCAGCGTACCCACACCAATGCGCGGACGCGCAAGGGTCCTGCCAAAGCGATTGCTGGCAAGAAGAAGTGATTTGGCGGCGCTTCCGAGCGCCGTTTTGCACGCCTTTCAGTGTGTTGGGCGTGTCCGGACTTGCGCTCTAGAAGTGCGCTTTCGCCATCGAATGGATGGCTCCAACGGTGTAGCTGCCGGCATCACGGCAGCGCTCAGATCGATAAAAGGAAAACGACTTGGCAAAATCTGCTAAAGATGCGGGCCGCGTGAAGCGCCGCGAGCGGAAAAATATCACATCGGGCGTGGCTCATGTGAATTCCAGCTTCAACAACACCATGATCACCATCACCGATGCACAGGGCAATGCGATTTCCTGGTCATCAGCCGGTGCTCAGGGCTTCAAGGGCTCCCGTAAGTCCACGCCATATGCTGCCCAGATGGCAGCAGAAGACGCTGGCAAGAAGGCCCAAGAGCACGGCATGCGCAGCCTTGAGGTCGAAGTGACGGGCCCGGGCTCTGGCCGCGAAAGCGCGCTGCGCGCTCTTCAGGCCGTGGGTTTCACCATCACATCCATTCGTGACGTGACGCCGATCCCGCACAATGGTTGCCGCGCCCGCAAGAAGCGCCGCGTCTAAAATACATTCCCGCCCCGCGACCCGCATCCATGCGGGGCGAATATTCCCAAATCACGACCACGAATGGATGGTGGTCGGATACTTAAGGAATGAGCCGTGATCTCGAAGAACTGGCAGGAACTGATCAAACCAAACAAGCTGGACATCTCGGTTTCCGATGATGGACTGTCTGCGACCGTTGTCGCGGAACCACTCGAGCGTGGTTTTGGCCTAACGCTCGGAAACGCGCTGCGCCGCGTTCTTCTCTCTTCCATTCAGGGCGCCGCTGTTACAGCCGTACAGATTGACGGTGTTCTCCACGAGTTTTCGTCCATCGCCGGTGTGCGCGAAGATGTGACAGACATCGTTCTGAACATCAAAGAGATTGCCATCCGCATGGAAGGCGAGGGTCCAAAGCGCATGGTGTTGCGCAAGGAAGGCCCAGGCACCGTGACCGCCAATGACATTCAAGTCATCGGCGACGTGGAGATCCTCAACCCTGGCCTCGTGCTCTGCACGTTGGATGAGGGCGCGGAAATCCGTATGGAATTCACGGTCAACACAGGCAAGGGCTACGTGCCGGCTGACCGCAACCGGCCTGAAGACGCTCCGATTGGTCTGATCCCGGTCGATAGCCTCTACAGCCCCATCCGCACAGTCTCCTACAAGGTCGAGAAGACCCGTGAAGGCCAGGTTCTCGACTATGACAAGCTGACACTGAAGCTTGAGACGAACGGTGCCGTTACGCCGGAAGATGCTGTGGCCTACGGTGCGCGTATTCTTCAGGACCAGCTGTCGATCTTCGTGAACTTCGAAGAGCCACAGAAGGAGGTTGTGCAGGAGCAGGTTACCGAGTTGGCCTTCAACCCGGCGCTCCTCAAGAAAGTGGACGAACTTGAGCTGTCGGTTCGCTCCGCGAACTGCCTCAAGAACGACAACATCGTCTATATTGGCGATCTCATTCTCAAGACGGAAGCCGAAATGCTTCGCACGCCGAACTTCGGCCGCAAGTCGCTGAATGAGATCAAGGAAGTGCTCGCTTCCATGGGGCTGCACCTCGGTATGGAGGTGCCTGCCTGGCCGCCTGAGAACATCGATGAACTCGCAAAGCGTTACGAAGACCAATACTAACCCATTCGCAGTCGGCTGACCGGCTGCTCAAAAAAGGGCGGGCTCAAGTGCTAGGCCGCCCATAATTCCGAAGAAGGAAGAGCCATGCGCCACGGAATGAAACTGCGGAAACTGAACCGCACATCCAGTCACCGCAAAGCCATGTTCGCCAACATGGCTGCGTCCCTCATCGAGCACGAGCAGATCGTGACGACTTTGCCAAAGGCGAAGGAACTTCGCTCCATCGTCGATAAGCTGATCACGCTCGGCAAGCGCGGCGACTTGCACGCACGTCGTCAGGCCATCAGCCAGATTCAGAACAAGGCGCTGGTTTCCAAGCTCTTCTCCACCCTCGCTGAGCGCTACAAAGAGCGCCCGGGTGGATATACCCGCGTTCTGAAGGCCGGCTTCCGCTATGGCGACAATGCTCCATTGGCCGTTATCGAACTGGTGGACCGTGATATCGACGCTAAAGGCAAGGCTGATCGCGAGCGCCTTGAAGCCGAAGAGGCCGTTGAAGCGGAAGCCTAAAGGCTTCACACCGAGGAGAATGAGGGGCCCACGGGCCCTTTTTTTATGACCTGTGCTACCTCCAATTGAGAGGTGGCAGGGCACTCTCACACTGTTAGATTGGTGCCATCGCAGATGACTTGGGAGAGCGAAACATGGATTGTTTGAGGCACGTGTTGGCGCCGGTCGTGATGGCTCTTCTTTTGGTGGTGCCAGCTCATGCCCAGCAAACAGGCCTGGAAAGTCTTCTGGAAGACTTGTTTGGAGCGCCGCCTCAAAACGCCCCGAACCGAAGCGAGCAGCTTGGGCCCGGGAGGTCTGACGGTGGGCTTATCCTCCGCTCGCCAACGGATCAAAACGGCGTCCCCACCTTGCAGCCAAATGCCAGATCTGAGCGTCTACCCGACAAGTCCGGCAGTTTCGCCCGGAATGATCGCACGCGCGAAGTTCCAACGACACGTGAGCAGATTAACCTGTCCTTCGCGCCGCTAGTGGCTGCGACGTCCGACTCGGTGGTGAATATTTTTGCGGATCGAATGGTTCGGGAGCGGTCACCGTTTGCCGACGATCCGTTCTTTGAGCGCTTCTTCAATCGTGGGCCCGGTGGTCGGCTTCGCCAGCAAAACTCACTGGGTTCCGGCGTTATAGTGGATGCAGACGGCACCATCATCACAAACAACCATGTGA
>JBCBXA010000069.1:0-15521 GCA_039816825.1 Pseudomonadota bacterium
GCGTGCTCTCATGCGATATCAAGGAAGCACTAAGATGTGCTTCCTCTTTGCATTTGTGGGCCTTTCGGGGGCTGGCGCGGGCCTGTGCCGTTCGGGTGGTGGCGCACGCCTTGTAGCTGCTTTGCCGCCGCTGCTCACACCAGTATCCACTGCATCCGATACGCGTCAGCACTGCACATCGTTTTTGCGCATGCCGCTTACAGCAGGTGTCCTGAAATGAGTGTCGAAATCCGCCCGCTTGAGGATGACGATCTGCGGCATCTGGCCGGGCGTCTACGTCCTATGGACCTGCTGGAAGTGCGCGCGCACGTCCCCAACGGCCCATTGGACGAAGTGCTTGTGGAGGCAGGTCGCAAAAGCTCTCGCGGCCGAGTGGGCTTTTTCAATGGCGACATGGTCGCGTGTTGGGCCGTTATGCCGCACAACGGCTCCGAAACCGAAGCCACGCCATGGCTTTTGGCGACAGACGCCATCGACCACCCAGATGTGCGCCGCGCATTTCTGGCTCATGGTTCGAAAGAGCTGCGTAAGCTCACCGAAGGTTTTGAATATCTCTGGAACTACGTGCACCGCGAAAACGACGTGGCCCGGCGGTGGCTGCGCTTCATGGGCTTCGAGTTCCGCGACACGAAACAATACATGATGTCGGGCGAACATTTCGTCCGCTTTGAGATGAGGACGTCCTAATGTGCTTTGCAGGTGGTTCCAGTTCTGTTGCCGTCGCATCATCTGATCGTCAGAACACAGATGATACTGTTGTCATTTTGCCAGATGACAATCTGCCCGAACCTGCGCCTGCGCCGCAGCCGGAACCAGAGCCTGCGCCGCAGCCAGAGCCGCAGCCGGAACCAGAGCCTGCGCCGCAGCCAGAGCCGCAGCCGGAACCAGAGCCTGCACCGCAGCCGGAACCAGCGCCAGAGCCTGAACCAGCGCCAGAGCCCGAACCTGAGCCACAGCCAGAGCCTGAACCAGAGCCTGAGCCTGAACCTGAGCCGCAGCCCGAACCGGCGCCTCAACCTGAGCCTCAGCCCGAACCTGAGCCCAATGAGACCGGCGGAAGCCAGCCGATCGCCCAGAACATGGACATCGCCGCCGGGCGGGTGACGACACTCGACACGGGCCTTGAGAATGTCGCCTCGATCGAGATCACAGAACTGCCCGAAATCGGCAACCTGACGGTCAACCCTGACAATACGCTGGCCCTGGTCCTGACCAGCACCGATTATTCGGGTCCGCTCTCATTCCAGTATGACGCAACCTTCGCTGACGGCACGAGCCAGAGCTTTGACTATACGGTCGACGTGCAACCCCTGATCGCGCTCAAGGGATGGTCTACTGGTGAATCCGTTTACATGCTGGAGACCGATGAAGAGGGTAATCTTGTCGTCGAGCATGGCGATGTCCACCGGACGGTCCATGTTTCTGACAGCGATACAGCTCTTTCGAAATCGGATATCGCCGCGCTGGAGGGTTTGGACGGGGACAGTCTCTCTGGCAAAGCATTGCGTGCGATATTGATGGAGAACCCGGAATACGGTGCCACGCCTGATATGGCGCTCGACCAGAACGTCGGGATGGAGCTGTGGGACGAACTCAATCAGGAACCCGGGTCGAATTGGCTCCTGCTCGAACGGGGCTATGATTATGACGATATCAAACTCATCCCCAACAATTCGGCTGGGGAGTCGGAGCTACATCCGATGTATATCGGTGCCTTCGGTGAGGGGGCCCCGCCGAAAATGGTCGGCGAGGAACTGCGTATGTACCGTGGCGAGAGCAACGTCGTCATAGAAGACCTCGAATTCGCCACGCACATCAGTATCCTCGGCGCCGAAAATGTGATATTTAACAACATCATCGTCGACGAGCACCAACTGACCGTCCAAGGCGGTACCGACACGCGGCTGGAGGGGATCACCGTCCGAGACTCCGTCCTTCACGAATCGGCCCAAGACGCACCGAAAAACGAAGTCTGGGGAGACGATGATCGTATCCAGGGCATATTCGCCAAGGCGATCGACGGTTTTCTGTTGGAAAATATCGTCGTGGATCATTCGGGATGGGAGGCGGACTACAAGTATGATGGGGATGGCGATTTTGGCCAGGCGCCAAGCAAGATGAGCCACAACATCTACATGACGAACGACCTGTCTGACATCACCATGCGCGACAGCATCATCATGCGCGGCTCGTCCTACGGTGTGCAATTCCGGTCCGGCGGCTTTGTCGAAGACAATGTGTTTATCGACAACAACGCAGCTTTTTATACGTCGGGTGGAGACGGAGATGGCCATTTCGGCTTTGTTGCCGACAATCTGGTCACCTCAGGTGCCGCGAAAGAATCCGAGAGCGGCGCTGCCCTGACGTTCGGCATAGGCTTGGTGGACGACGACACGTTGCTCGATAACATTGTCACGCATCTGGCCGATCCCAACAATCCCGATGAGTTCGATGCAAAAGAAGGCAATGGATGGGCTTTGGACACGCGTCCGGACAGCTATTACGATGATACCATCGTCTACAACTGGACGGCGCAGAATTTCATCGGAAACGATGGCCTAATGGCGAAGAACGCCGATCGAAATGTAGACGGCCTGGATACCGACCTGGCCGACCAGACGACCATCCAGAATTTCACCGCCGACCTGCTTGGGCAGTCGACGGCAACCATCGACGATCTGGGCCAATACCTGCGCACCCAGATCGAGGATGATCAACTCGACCCGGTGACCGCCGACGAGATCGTCGCCTATTTCCAGGAGACGTTTGGAATCGCCCCGGATGTGCGCTTCTCTGAGGAAACCCTGCGCTTTGTGCCCAACGACCTCGGTGACGGGGTGCGCTGGGACAACCGGATCAACTGGTCCACAGAGGACCTTCCAGGCACGGTCGAGGGCGACAGCGTCGATCTGGCGGGCAATTGGGTCATCTTCGCGACAACCAACGCAACGGTGCAGGACCTCGACTTTGGATCGGGTGGGCAGCTTGCCGTCACAAGCGGGCGGCTCGACGTTGAGGGCGAGACAAGCGTCGGTGCCAACGGGGGCGAGATCGATGTCAGTGGCGCTGGCCAGATCTGGATGAACGCCTACAGCGATGACGATGCGCTGGACATCGATGTCGACGGGGGCCGTTTTGCAAATACCGGGGTCTTCGAGGGCCTGCTGGACCTGCATGTCACCGATGGCCAGGCGCTTCTCGGTGTCGACGATGCCGTGATGGAACTTGGCCAGGACAGCAGTCTGACGGTTGTCGGAGATGACGCGAAGGTCGGCTTTGACGGCGAAGCAGGCGGCGTATCGCTCCTGCGTATGGAAAGCGGAAGCGAATTGCGCATGGCGGCGGGAGAAGACGGGTTTTCCACGATCGGGGAATTCCGCTCCGGGGCGCATGAAAACGATGATCCCGATGTTCTGTCTGCCCTCGACATCGGCGAAGGGGCGCTTCTCATTGATGTCGCCGAGATCGCGGGGGGCGCTGCCCGGGACGACATCCTCATCGATACCGATGAGATCGCCGGTATGTTCGACAATGTCGAGTTCATCGGTCTGGGGTCTGACCAGGACGCCACGCTGGTCGTCGATTACGACACCGACACAGTGACACTGTCGCTCGGCGAGGCCGGTGAAGGTACCGGGGCGATGGATGTAGCCACGGTCGGCAATATGCTCAACGCGGCCGACAGCGCGGAGATCTGGGCCGTCCTCACCGAGGGGCAAGGCACCTATGAAGAACTCGACGCCTCCACGCCCGATGCCATCCCTGGCGAGCAAGAGGACTTTGAGGATGCCATGGTGTGAGCTTGCAGAACGTGCGCGCCTGCCTGTGCGCAGCCAGCAGGATGCCCGGTCAGTGGCCATCGTGAACGGGTGGGTCTGCCGCAAAGCCCCCCAAGGATAGCGAAACCACTTCAGACCTCAGTGCATGAGCCCCGGATTTTCCCAAACCCGGGGCAGGCCGCACACTGCCGTTGCAAAACGACGGTCTCGGGCTGGTTCTCATCAATGGCGGGACCGTCACGATCGCCGGAAGGTCTCCGCTGGGGCATCATGCGATGCAGCAAGAGTCCAAGATGTTCTTTTGGGTGGATGCGAGCAAGGCGACGGCATATAATTACGAGGCGCGCCAAGGCCGCATCAACGCGGTAATTTTGCTGCGATAGCACCATGTTAACCATTAATGGACCGTTGCAATGACATCGACCCCCCAGCCCGCCGGATCCGGTAAAAACGGCGCCAAAGAGGCAGACACCCAAGGACTATGTGTGATGTTTGGGGCCCTGCGCTCAGGCACGTCAATGCTGCGGCTGATGCTGAATGGACATCCGCGCCTGATCTGTCCGGGGGAAACGGATTTTCTGGTCGACTTCCTGCAGCAGGCGCCCGATGGCTCGTGGCATTACGATCTCGAAAGGCTGTCAGAAAACAGGATATTCCGATCTTCTCGGGCCAACCTGCCGGAGACGGCGGATGCCGCCACGGCCTTCAAGGCGATGCTGGCGGACCTGCGCGGGGACGAGCCGGGCACGCTCGTTCTGGTTCTGCATCGCAATCTGGGGCGGCTCCTGGATTTGGTCCCTGACATCCCGGCCATACACATTCTCCGGGACCCGCGCGACGTGGCCCGCTCGACCATCGGGATGGGGTGGTCAGGTCATGTCTATTTCGGCACCGAGTTCTGGATGGAAACTGAACACGAATGGGATCGCAATGTGGCCCGGATTTCCGAGGACCGGCAGATCGAGACGCGCTACGAAGACCTTGTGCGGGATCCCGAGGCGGCCTTGGGTGAGATATCCACCTTCCTCGGGGAGGACTATGACCCGGGCATGCTGAGCTATCCCGATTACACCACTTATGACCGCCCGGACCCTGCCCTTGCCGAGCAATGGCGCAGGAAGTTGAGCCCGAACGAGTTGGGCCTTGTCGAACCCCTGTTCGGCGACCTTCTCGAAGGTCGGGGCTATACGCCAAGCGGCGAACCCCCGAGAACACCGGGACAAATCGAATGGCTGCGCATGTGGGTGAAGCACAAACGCTCCGTCTGGCGGTTCCGGATCAACAAGTTTGGCCTTCACGATCCACTGATCGTGGCGATTGCCAAACGTGTCGGCCTCGCCCATCTCACGCTTCCGGCGCAGCGTCGCATGCGCGAGATCACCCAACAGAACCTCAAGTAATTCCCATCCGGTCTGCCAGCGCCCTGCCCAGGGGCGCCAGGACATCCACGTCCGTTTCGCATGCGAAACGTCAGTTGGGTTCGTGTCCGGCGGCCCGCGCCACAAGCCAGGCTTCCAGGTCGCGCTGTAACCTGTCGGTGACACCAGCCCCCGACAGAACCACCCTGCCCCGCTGGACCTGTATCTTGAGATTCCCGGCAATCTCCCGCGGTGCATCCGGTTTCGCCTTGCCGACACTGGCCTTGCCCGACAGCCGCTCCAACGCGGTTTCGAGCGCGGCGCGCTCACTGCCCGCGTCCTCCGCTGCCACCGATGTCAGCACATCCGCAAGGCGCGTCACGGCCCCTGCGTCCCGGTCAATCGCTGCAACAAGTGCGAGGCCGAGCCGTTCGGGGATGGCGGCAGGGAACCGCAACATACCCCCCAGTGCTTCATGCAGCCGCACGAAAGAGCCGATCTTGGACCGTTTTGCCGGACTTGCGGTGGAGAATAGCGCCGCGATGGCGGCGGATGCATCGGAATAAAGGCCCAGCTGCGCCGCCTCAAAGGCCAGTCGGGCACGTTCGTAAAACGAGATACCGGCGCGGATTTCATTTTCCTCGACCATCGCGAGATAGGCCTCGGCAGAGGTCTCGGGCTGCCGGACAAGCGCCAGAACCTCCGCCGCTCCGATGGCTCTGAGCGCCATGACACGCCGCAGCCCCGAGATGAGCCCATAGCGCGCCTCCCCTGCCCCGCCATCGCCCGCATCCAGCAACACGACTTCAACAGGCACCTGCTGCCCGCGCGCGCGCAGCGATGCCTCCAGCGCCGCCATGTCATCGAGGTCGAAGGCCACGCGGTCCCGCACCAGATGCGCCGTTTCGATCGCATCAAGCGACAGCTTCACGATCAAGCGCCCCTCTTCGCGGGCCTCGGTCAAGGCGCGGGAGACATCCTCAAAGGCGGAGTGCTCTGCCGCTTCCGCCGCGATACGGGCGATGGGCGGACGTTCGGAAACAGGGTCTAAACTGTTTGTTAGAGCCTGCTCCGAGCCACCAATCAATGCCGGTGTAAGCCGTTTGCGCTTGGCCATGATCCCCCTCCTCTACTCTGCCGCCCGGGCGGCGGCCAGCTCATCACGGCGCCACGCGCCGACCAGCAGCCGCTTGAAGCCTGCATAGGTCTCGTCAAAGGCCGCCCGGCCCCTGGCATAGGTCTCGCGATTGAAATCCCGATAATCAGCCTCGTAGATGCCCGAGACCTGCTCACCCGCCTGTCCGATGAGCGCGGTGAAATCCTGTCGGTATGGGCTCAGCCCGGCGCCCATATAGGCTTGCATCAGCGCGGCCATCTCTGCCTGCTGTGCGCCGTCAAAGCGGGTGATCACCGCGCGCACCGCATCCCATTCAAACCGGGTCTCGGACAGGCCCAGAGCGCGGGCGGCCATATTCTCGCTGTCTTCGATGGAACTGAACGTGGCGTGGAGCATGTCGAAAAACCGCCCCGTGCTGTCAAATTCCAGAAAGCTCGCGCCGAGGGGCACCAAAAGGATATCGGCTGCCGCCAGCGCATTGATCGTCAGATAGCCCAGGGCAGGGGGGGTATCGAGGATCACCAGGTCATAGTCGTCCAGGGCCCCATCAGCCTCCAGCCGGGCGCTCAGCGCCTCCCACAGCTTCCAGGAGCGGCTGGCCATGCGCCAGACGGGGATCTGGAACTCGGCCCAATAAAGATCAAGCTGCGCACCGATCAGGTCGATATTGGGCCAATGGGTCTTTTGGATGATGTCCCGGGTCGAGAGTTTCAGCGCCTCATCCAGTGTTTCATCCAGTGCCTGGGGGGCCTCGCCCCGATCCAGACGCCGGCGATTGTCTTCGCGCAGATGCTCACCGTAATGGCGCGCCAGAAGCGGAAAGATCGTCTGCCATTCATCCGCGATGCGCCCGCCAAAGATTGATGTCATCGAGCCCTGGCTATCAAGATCCAACACCAGCACCCGGTACCCGTCCAAAGCCGCAGACATCGCCAGATGGGCCGCCGTTGAGGTCTTGCCGACCCCGCCCTTGAAATTGGCCACCGCCGCGATCTTGGCGGGCAGCCCGGCGGGGCGATAGGGCAGATACCCTTTCGCCTTCGATCCTTCGGCTGCGAAATGTGCGCGCAGCCGCAGCACCTCGTCCAAGGTGAACCATTTCGCGCCACCCTCGGTTTCTGTCAGCCCCTGTGGCAGGTCGGGGTTCTGGCGCAGTACCCGCCGGAAATGGGCAGGGGCGACGGGGATCAGATAGCGGGTGATTTCCCAGGTCGAAAACCGTCTGAGCACCTTCTGCCCGCGATCATCCAGACCGCGCCCGGTGAGATCGGACCGCCCCTTGGCGCAAGCCTCGGCAAGTGTTTGAAATGTCCTTGTGGTGGTTGGTCCCCCGATCTCGTTCAGCGCTCGATCGGGGCTGATTGAGAAATACGGGGGCACATCATCTGTCTGACTCATGGAATGCCCTGTCTGCTCGATGTTCTGTGTTTTTCATAGAATACCAGAAAACACGTCACATGAAAGAAAAACCGCGATATCAAGCGCCTTTTCTCAGCAAATCAAGGGTGCGCGCAGCGGTAGTGTAAGGGCAGGGCGAACAATTGCCATGTTATTTTCAGTTATTAGATATGTTAAGCAGACTTGCCGATCCTGTAAGTTCTTTAAAATAAAACCTCTTTTGCGACTTTACCAAGTCTGCCTGACTCTGAACCCACGATAGGGTGACTCTGATCCCACGCTCAAGCGACTCTGAACCCACGATGGCAAAGGGGGAATCGCTGGACGAGTTATCCACAGGCTCTTAGGGTGGGTGTCACCGAAACCACGAAAATAAAAATCGGGCAGGCAGGCAATGGCAGGTACAGCAGGGCGCGCTTTGGCGCCCACAGGCGATCTTTTTCTATGTGATATTTTCGATCCTGTGCCGAAGGGTGATCTGGGCACGATGGAGCATCCGGTCTTTTCATTGGCCACGCGGCCCGACCGCCGAATCCTGACCTATGAGCATAATGGGGTCGAGATCACCGTGACGCCTTCGGTCAAAGGCCGCGCGACGATCTTTGACAAGGACATCCTGATCTTCTGCACCTCGCAATTGATGGCCGCGCTGAACCTGGGCAAACCGATCAGCCGGACCGTGCAGCTGACCGCCCATGATCTGCTGCTGGCCACGGGGCGGGATCGGTCGGGCGATGGCTATAAGCGGCTGCGCGATGCGTTTGAGCGGCTGGCAGGCACGCGCATCACCACCAACCTGACCACCGGCGGCGTTGAGGTGACCGAGGGCTTTGGTTTGATCGAATCCTGGCGGATCGTGCGTCGCACGCACAAAGGGCGCATGGTCAGCGTGTCGGTGACGCTGTCGGACTGGCTGTTTCGGGCGGTCCAGGCGAAATCTGTCCTGACGCTCAGCCGCGACTATTTTCGCATGCGAAAACCGCTGGAACGGCGAGTCTATGAACTGGCGCGGAAACATTGCGGGCGGCAGGATCACTGGCGGATCTCGGTGACCACTTTGCTGAAGAAATCCGGCTCGGCCTCTCCGCGGCGGGTGTTCCGGGCCATGCTGCGCGAAATCATTGCCGCTGATGCGATGCCTGACTACCACCTGTCCGAAGAACCAGGGGACATTCTTCGCGTGACTTTACGCGACGCGGTGATCGACGTCGTTGGCGAACCGCTCGTCTCGACGGATGCGCTCGAGCAGGCGCGCCTGCTGGTGCCGGGGTCAGATGTCTATGCTCTGGAGGCGGAATGGCGCGCCTGGTGGGTCAGGACCGGGCGGCCGCACTTGCGCTCACCGGACAGGGCATTCCTGGGGTGGGTGCGCGGGCGGAGTGCGCAATAGGGCTGTCGGACCATTGCCGTGGTCTCGCCTGCCGTTGCGCAAGTGAAGGGGCCCGGCTGAGCGCTGCGCCCCTTGAGATGTCACAGGATGCACGTCCGGCAGGAGCGGGGATCACTCACGCCGCCGCGTCGGTCAATTTCTGGAACGACGGGTTATGCGCAATGAGATCATCCCATGGGCCAAGGCCCACAATCCGACCCTTTTGCAAGACGATGATCCTGTCACAGCTTTTTACCGTGCTGAGACGATGTGCGATCATCAGGATGGTCTTGTTCTCCGGGATGGCCTCGATTGCGGACATCACTTCGCGCTCGGTCACGTTGTCCAGGGCGCTTGTCGCCTCGTCAAAGACAATCAGGTCCGAGCCCCGATACAGCGCCCGGGCGATGCCGATCCGTTGCCTCTGACCACCGGACAGGCGCACCCCACGCTCCCCGGTCTTGGTGTCGTATCCGTTGGGAAGCTCTTGAGTCACAAAGGTGTCGAGTTGTGCGATCCGGGCCACCGTTTCGATACGGTCACGGTCGATCTCCTGCTTTGGGACACCGAAGGCGATGTTTTCCAGGATCGTGGAGTCGGTCAGGAAGATATCCTGTGGCACATAGCCGACGCTGCGTTGCCACCGGCGCTTGTTGTCCTCGGTGATCTCGATACCGTCCGCCAATACGTGCCCCTCGGCCGGGGAGAGCAGTCCAAGCGCAATATCTGCCAGCGTGGTCTTGCCGGCCCCCGTCCCGCCAACGATGCCGATGCGTTCTCCGGCTTTGATGCTGAGCGACAGGCTTTCCAGACTAGGTTTGTCCGACTTGGGGTAGCCATACGTGACGGCGTCCAGCCGAAGTTCCGAGCGCAGGCCCAGTGGCTCGATGGTTTGGCCCACTGTCGCTTTCGGTGTGCTGACCGCAGCCTGGAAATCTGAATACACCACGTCCAAAGCCGCAACCCCGGATCTCATCTTGGTCACGCACTTATAAAGTCGCGACACTTCCGGCATCATGCGTTGGCCAGCGAAAGCGATGGTGCCGATCAGGGGGAGGAAACCGACCAGGGCGGATTCGCCAGTCTCGAAGGCTGCAGGATCGAGCATGAGGATGCAAAAAAACACCAAGCCCCCCATAACAAGCGCCTGCATAATGTAATTCGGCAACTGACTGATCAATTGAGATATCAAGCGCGTATTTATGGTTCGAAACGAGGCGGCATCAAAACGATCAAAATAGGCCTCCTCGTTGCCGTGAAGCTTCACTTCCTTGATGCCGCCCAGGACTTCTTTGGCTGTCAGGAAACGCTTTTGGTTGGCTTCCACACGCTGTGTCCCGAGTTGGGACAAGCGCCGTCGGACGAAAAGATAGAGAAGGCCGTATGTACTGCCGAGGGCTGCGAAGGCGCCGATGGCGACCGCAGGGTTTACCCAGATCAGAAGGAGCACAAGCATTAGGACCGTCAGGCTAGATGCTACGATCTCGGCAAAAGGGATGAAGAACTGATTCACCGCCTGTTCGACTTCCGACAGGACGCGCGTACTCATATCGCTGGAATGTCGGTTGAAAAAGAACTCATAGGGCTGGTTCAGATAGAGCCCAAGGAGCTTCCGGCTGAGCACATGGGTTCGCATCATGCAGTAGCGCAGGATCACGTAGGTCCGGGAGAGTTGCAGGGCGTTGAACAGGAGTATGATGGTGAGCGTGCCGACGCCAAGTGCGACGAGGAAGCCGTATTGGGTGGTGAAGCCGAACGTTTCATACACCCACTTCAACTGTGGGATGGTCTGGATGTTGGACGGTTCGGCCAACACGGCGAGAAACGGAAATATGGATCCCACCATGATTGCCGAGCTGAGGGCAGCGGTGATGACCACGAGCAGGACAACGCCTGCGTTCCGCCGCTCGCGCCGATCAAGCAGAGCCCAGGCCTTCTTGAAAGCGGGGAGATCGTTCATGTCAAAACCGGTCTATGCAGCAGAAGATACAAGGTGACGTATGTCCATTCAGGATTAATGTCCATCCAAGGTCGGGATGGCGATTTCATGGGGTCCATGCGTTATAAATTTGACGGTTCAGTGCCTCAACCATCTCTTCGCCGATATCGGCGATCCTGCAGAGGATATGCTGAATTGTGTGACCAATCCGTTTGCAGCGCGCAACAGCACACGGTTTCAGAAGTGTCGCATCACTTCGGGATGAAACGCGGCAGCGGCACGACCAGTTCATCGAGGACACTGCGCAGCCGGGCCTCGGCCTGCGCATCCGCCTCGCCAGGGCCGATCAATGTGGTCAGACGCACAATCGCACCGTCTGTTTCACCTGTCCTGATGCCATCCACCATCAAATAGAACTTGGCCGCCATGTCCCACGCAATGCGGCGTTCGCCCTGCTGAAACCAGTAATAGACCATCATCCGGGTTGTCCCCTGTTCGATGATGGCGCGGTTGATCATGAAGGGAGTCTCTGTGCCCATCACCTGCGTCATGTCAGTGCGTTCCAGCCAGGCGATTTCCCATCCTGCCCCGGGCAGGCAGATTTCAGGGCTGTGCACACCGCCGCGGCTCTGGTCGCGGTACCAGGCCATGAAGAGCCCGACATCGCCTGCAGCCGCCGGGTTGCGCAGCGAGATCTGGTGGTAATCGTCCGCGCCAAGCGCAGCCTCCACGTCCGGATCAAGGGTTTCGCGCGGGCCAATCTGGCTCCAATCGCCCAAGCTGCGTGGGAAAACAGCGAAACTGTCACGATCCACGGCTGCGCCGCCCCGGTCTGGGACGAATTGCCATGCCCCCACCGCCGCCGCCGACAGGGCTGCCGCTGTGATCAGCGCAGCGGATGGGCGCACCAGGCGGATGCGCATGGCTTGCGTTCCGATCCCGTCAGTCTCGAGGTCAAGCGCCTGGGTCAGGCTCATCCGGTCGCGCTGCAGCAGCAGCATGATCCAGGCCAGCAGGAACAAAAGGAGGATGCAGGCAATGAAGATCACCCATCCTTCGAAGAAATGGGTAAAGCCGTCGAGCCACTCGATGCCCCAGTGATTGGCAATGATGCCTGCGATCGCGATCCGCACGGAGTTCATCACGATGGTGATGGGCACTGCGGACAGAAGCAGGACCGCCTTGTGCCACATCGGACCTTTGTAAAGGACTGCAAAGATGTAAGAGAAGGACAGGATCGGGAACAGGTAGGCCAGGCCCGAACAAGCATCGGCCACATGCAGCTTCAAGACGCCAAGATCAATGATGTTGCCCTGCAGAAAGACCGGGACATTGAACAGCCGCAGGAACCACACGCCGAGTTCCGATGAGATCAACTGCAACGAGTTGGTCATCTTGTAATAGAGCGTATCGGGCAGCGGCAGCATGTACACAAGGTGCAGCACAGGCGGCCAGAAGAATTTTCCGACACTCCAGCCAAAGCTGACAAGAAGGATGCCACCGACCCAGATGATCGTCGCGTAGATGATGATATCGTCGATATTGGTCAGCTTGCCCAGGGCGGCGATGGTCAATGCGACGGCAATGACGACCACCCCTGCCCAGCGGTCTCGTACTGGTCCGGGGTTTTCCGGAACAGTTTTAAGCTGACGCAGAAACAGCAACAGCGAAAGGACAGGGATAAGCGGTCCATGGCTGTATTCCGGCAGGCTCCATGCACGCAACAGCGCGCCGATCCCGTCGAAAAAGAAAATCCCTGCTCCGATCGTGGCAACGGCCAGCCAGAAAGTTCCCCAATGAAGGAAGATGCTGAAGTCACCGAGCCGGAAGCGCTGAATACTGCTCGTGGACATGCGAGAAAAACTTTCACCAAATACGAAAATATGACGGATGCTATATCAGAGCAATATCACTCTACATAGGGAAAACGACCTCGACCGGGCGAGAATTGGTCACAGGTTTGTTATTTTTCCGAATGCGTTCGCCACGTTTGCTGCCGCCCCCGGCGGGTCTGTCTCAGTGTTCGAACCCGGTTGCCCCTGGCCGACCTCAGAGCGGGCAGGGCGCGGGGCGGGGGCTGTGGCCCAGCACCCAGTCATAGACCTCGCGCACCTGCAAGGCCTTGCGTGTCCAGTCATAGCGGTCTTCAACCCGGGCGCGCCCGGCTTGCGCCATGGCGGCCAATTGCCCCGGATCGGCAATGATGCGCTCCAGTCGGGACCGGAACGCCGACATGATCTCTTGCCGGGAGCCCATGGGTACCGTGAAGCCGGTTTCCGGTGTCACGTGTTCACCCGGTCCACCGTAATCCACGATCAGCGGCACGATGCCCAGGGCCATCGCCTCGATCACCACGGCACCGCCAAATTCGCGGATGCTCGGGAAGGTGAACAGGTCGGCCTCGGCAAGGATATCCTGCAAGGCTGCGTGGGGGACGTGCCCGTGAAACGTGATCTGCTTGGTGACGCCGAGCGCATCCGCCTGGCTGCGCAGGCTCTCCATCATCGGTCCGTCACCGCAGAAATCCAGTGTCATCTTGCCATCCGAAAGCAGCGGCGCCGCCGCTTCGATCAGGACATCGGGACATTTGTAGGGGACCAATCGTCCGATAAAGACGCCGCGCAGCGGCCCGTCGGGCGTGCGCGGTGCGCGGGGCGAGAATTTTGACAAGTCGACGCCGTTTTCGGGGATGTAGACACACTTTTCCCGATGCTTTTGGGGTATCTCGCTCAAGGTGTGCTGGGATCCGGCAATGATCGCGTTTGCCGCGTGCAGCGTGCGGTTGCGCCCGGGCAGGATTTTGTACGCGCCCCGCACATAGGACAGAAACTCGCGCTCGCGCCGCCGTTCGGCATCGAAATGCCGTGGCCATGGCAGCCCACCATTCATCGGTCCCATCACAAAGGGAATGCCGGCCTTTGCGCATCGCGATGCGATCGGGCTTGAGATCGTCGGGCTCAGTGGTGTGACGCGGTGGACCAGGTCATACTCCCCGGCCTTGAGTGCGCCGCTGAACGTCTGCCAGACCTGACGCTCGAAAAATGGATAGCTGACAGCATTGGCGAGCATGACTGTCGTCCAGCCCTTGCCCTTGCCCATCCGGAGGGCCTGGCCAGCCCGCCAGATCGGACGGGTCACGGCCTCGGTATCGATGGCAGTGAAGTCGTCCCCCTCACGCATTCCGGCGCGCAGAAAAGCCTCGCGGTTGCGCACTTGGGTGACGACATGCGCACCGCCTGTCTCTCGCAATGCCTGTGACAGGGACCACCCCTCAAGCGGTACGCTGACCCATTCGGGGTTGGCCATCTCCGCGATGACGAGGGGGCGCACGGGTCGGGTCATAAAGTCGGTCCTGTTGTTCGGCATCCGGGGGCGTTGGACGAAGCGTAGGCCACCATCCTAGTTTTCCTGCAGTCTGCCCTGGAAATAGCTGATGGTTTTCGGCAGGCCTTCATCGAGCGGGATCAGCGGCACCCAATCAAGCTGCGACTTTGCCAGCGAGATATCGGGCCGCCGCTGTTTCGGATCGTCGCCGGGCAGGGGGGCGAAGGCCAGCTCCGAGTCGGAGCCGACATGCTGCAGGGTCTTCTCGGCCAGAGCCTTGATCGTGAATTCTCCGGGATTGCCCAGGTTGATCGGGCCGGTGACGGCCTCGTCGCTTTCCATCAGGGCGATCAGCCCTGCAATCAGATCGTCGACATAGCAAAACGACCGGGTCTGCGTTCCATCGCCATAGATCGTTATGGGCTGGCCCATCAAGGCCTGCACGATGAAATTCGAGACGACGCGCCCGTCGTTGGGGTGCATGCGTGGTCCGTAGGTGTTGAAGATACGGGCGACCTTTATCCGGACATCGTTCTGGCGATGGTAGTCGAAGAACAATGTCTCAGCGCACCGCTTGCCCTCGTCATAGCAGGACCGCTGGCCGATCGGATTGACGCGGCCCCAGTAGTCCTCCGATTGCGGATGGACCTCGGGATCGCCGTACACCTCGGAGGTCGAGGCCTGAAGGATCTTGCATTTCAGGCGCTTGGCCAGCCCGAGCATGTTGATCGCACCATGGACCGACGTCTTGGTCGTTTGCACGGGATCATGCTGGTAATGCACCGGTGAGGCGGGGCAGGCCAGATTGTAGATCTCGTCGACCTCCACATAGATCGGAAAGGTCACGTCATGTCGCATCAATTCAAAACGCGGATGGCCGTGGAGATGATCGATGTTCCGTTTTGTCCCGGTGAAGAAGTTGTCCAGACACAGGACGTCGTGCCCCTGGTCAAGGAGGCGGTCACATAGATGAGACCCCAAAAAGCCCGCGCCGCCTGTGACCAGAATACGTTTGCGGCTGTCATAGAGACGCATGGGAAATCCTTCTCATTCGGGCGGGCAAGCAATTCCTGCGACCACAGGCCAAAACAACACGTTACGGCGCCTGTTCGATAGCGGCGTTTCGTTTGGGGAGCAAAGCGTTTTTTGTCAAAGGTGGTATCCGCTTAGGCTCCGAGGACAAGATCCCAGTGCACGGGGCCGATGTGCCGGTCCCCAATACAACTCAGACCAACTT